>CAJWLY010000007.1 GCA_913043155.1 uncultured Nitrospinaceae bacterium
GTTACCTGTCCATCAAACTATTATTGAAGATCGTATCTCGGGCGGGACTGATTCCGTTTGTTGTTTATCGAATTCTGCTGGGGATATTTATCCTGGCGTTCTGATTTTTGAACAACTCCAACTCATACGAAGCGCACAAAAAAAAGCCGGCCCGGATAACTCCGGACCGGCTTGAACGCTTTTTACTAAAGACGTTGCAAATCTTCTGGGATTAACCGCAGGTAACGTTCATACCGGTGGTCCCCGTGTTCGTGATACGAACCTCACCGCTGATGTCACCAATGGAGTCGCCACGGCTGAAATTACTCTGGCCACCCAAGGTTACACTCTTGCGTCCCATGCTGTGTTTCTTGGCCATACCCACCGCAACCGAATCAACTGCGCCAGGAACACACTGGTCTGACTTTTTACACTTAAACGCGGTGTCTTTCCTGTTACCTGAGCTCCCACCGGGCAGACCGTGATGATCCGTCGTACCCAACGTAATGGCAACCGTGGTGGCATTGGACGACTTCCAAATTACCGCGTTGGCATTCCCGCGATCGGCGGGATGGCTGCCAGCAGCTTCCAACGTGATGGACTTAGCGTCATTACAGCTTGTGCTAGCACCGGGGCCGAGTGCACCGGCAAAAGCGGACGCAGTCAAACAAACAACAGCTACAGCAGTCAAAACAGCAAGTGCAAGTTTCTTCATGATTGTTTCCTCCCTTACCCTGGTTGAACAGCTATTAACTACTTTTCCGCAAGGGGCTAACTAATAGCCACCTCCTCCCATAATATCCAAGCAATGTTGGAATATTCCTTTTATCAAAGATCAGACTTCCCATCCTTCCAGACCCGTAATTTCAACCCGCGGGGCGAATCGTCTCCTCGATCTGCACACAGCTAAGCCGCCACGAGCACAGGCCTTATAAGATGATAGGAGTATACAGACCAAGGGTATCCTGTCAATGTTTTTTTAGGAATTTTCTGACCTTAGGTAGGCTAAAATTTTGTTTTTTAATCGATTCCCTGATTTTGTCGAGGATGCATGGCTTATCTAAACTTTTGTTTTATTTATCTGTACTTTGTATATCCAGCCCCCTTCCTATCTGTAGGAAAATATGAACGCGCCCTAAAGATCAGGACAGAAATATTTACCCTTTTCCCTCGAACAGGGTCCCCCAGCGGAAGTACTGTCGGATCCCGAACGGTACGGGACAAAACGCCTCGCCCCAAGTATGATTACAGTCACTGGAAACCGGTATTCTCACTGCTCGATATCCTCGTTTTCCAGTACCGTTCCTTTTGGTATGCGAAGGGATTTTTTGTTCGCAATGAGCCGTACGGTTCCCTTAAGGGTTACCGCCCCGTTGAAACGGACCGCTCCTCCTATTTCGAGCGAATCCAATTCCACCATACTGGGGGCAACTGGAATTCGTTTCTGAAATTCCTGCAGATCATCGAAGGGCTCGTGCAAGGTGATTCTGGGCAGATCGGAGCTTATACGTTCAGGATTTTTTTTCAGACTACCCCGTTCCAGATGAAAGAGATCGGACCATAAGTAGAGGAGATCACAGGTTCGTTTCACCGCAAAGAATCGATCCCTAGGGACGATGAGTCCGACCGCTTCGGGAAAGCAGTTGAACGCGGTTCCAATCGCGGTTTCCAGCTGTAATACCGGTTGACCCTTGACTATTTTACGGTTAACGATGACATCTAGATCCAGCGGCCCCTTTTCCAGTAACTCTTTCAGCCGGGCCAGGTTGATCCAAATATTATTGGTATTAAAAATCTTGAACTTTTGTTGTCCGCAAAACTCGGCAACATGCTCCGGAGGCACGTTGGCAACTTCCAGCAGTTTGATTCGACCCTTCTCCTGGTACAAGGTTCCGCCTTTTGTGTCGGCCGCGGTTTTCGGGGTCACCTCCATCAAAAACGGAATATCCTCTCTTAGCATGTAATGAAGAATTCGCAAATCCACTCCCGCACCTAGATTATCAACATTGGAAACGAAAAGAATTTCGCGGCCATCAGCGAGCAAGCGATCGAGGTACCCCTGATCCGCCAGACAAGAGTATAAATCGCCGTGTCCAGGGGGATACCATACGTCACTGCCAAATTTCTTTAGATCGAGGAAACCGTCGCCCTCTTCCAGCAAGCGGGGGAATTGGTTCTGGCAAAAAGTCAGGATTTCCGGGTTGCCTAGGTACTTGCCAACGAGGCGTTCTGTCTCATCATGGGTGCGAAAACTGTTCATCAAAAGGAGGGGAATATCGGCCTGGTATTTCTTGTTGAGTTCGCCTACCTGATCAACAGTGAGATCAAGAAAGGTCTTTTTCTCACGGACAGCGATTGCCGACTTGGTTCCATGGCAACCCATGGTGGTGCCGAGTCCACCGTTGAGCTTACACACTCCGAGTCGGGCTAAGGCAGCTTCCAGATGAGTGCGCTCGGGAGCCTTGAGCGAATCGTAGCGGACGAGCTTAGAGTCGTCGGGACTCTTCATAGATTTCCATCGCACCCCTGCGCGCCCCGTTTGAGACTTTTCATACGAACGGATGAATCCTTCCGAGGCGGCCTCAGTCATTTTGTAGGGGCCCAGCAACTTTTTCAATTGTTCCGTATTCATACGACGATCTAAGCTCTTCTGCTGACGAACCTCACCAAAATCGGGACCGGGACACTCTAAAATTTCAGCCCGGGTATTATCGAGGGCAAATTATACTGCCATTTGATAGATTGGGATTAAATTTATTCCTTTCCAAAACAGCGGTTTCCCTAATGGGAAGCAGACTGAACCATAAAATCTAGCAGGGCTGTTGGGAAGTATAGTCATTCAGACTCAACAGTTGGCTAGGATTTTTCCCTCAACCCCCGTTCAATACAAGCAGTCACATTGGGATCCAGAGGGTCACAATCACTGGCGAAGTGAGCCACGGGATTCCCTTTTCTATCGATCAAAAATTTATGAAAGTTCCATTCCACGTTCCCATCCTTCGGCATTTTTCCCTCACTCCGAAGGAACATCAAAAATCTAAAGATACGAAACAACCTTGTTTTAATCTCTCCCCGCGATACCGCCGTAAGCGCAGAGCTCTCCAAAGCTTGGTACAACGGATGGGCACCACCGCCTCGAATCCGGACCTTTTCGAACAGGTCGAATCGAATACCATAAGCACTCTCGCAAAAATCTCGAATCTCCGCGGGCGATCCCGGTTCCTGACCGAGAAAATCGTTACAAGGAAAACCCAGCACACGAAAACCCCGGGACTGGTATGTTGCATGCAGGGCCTGCAGACTCCGGTATTGGGGAGTGAAACCGCAACGGGAAGCCACATTGACGATCAAGAGTACCTTGCCCCGGTATTCAGCTAAGTCCTTTGAACGACCTTCAAGGGTTTTTACCCTAATATCGTAAATCGCAGTCATATTAATCACCATCAATTAAAACGAAAGGCCATGTTATCCCAAAGGTTTTGACGTATAATAATGCGAGTCGGGACCAAAACTAAGGGAAAATTAACCTTAGCAAACCAATCATTTTGAGCCGTTTTTTGGACGAAAACCATGCTGATTTTCAAAAATAATATTCACGACCGGCAGGAGATGGGGCTCACCACCCTGTCTCCCACCCCGGACATAGGGTACGATGAATGGTTCAATCCGCTGCATTTAATTGAGGTCGCCCTAGAAGAAGAGGATGAATTGCTCGACTTTCTAGAGCGCCAGCCCAAGGAATACTGGGCGCAAGATCTTAAAAGGTTTTATCCCCGGGCTCACAGGGTCGGCGGCTTCCCCGTTTTCCGTAACCTACAGCGTGTTCTGACCATTGGACTAGAAAACCAGACCACTTGGTACCACATGAACACGTATCATTTTTGTTTTCTGTACGATGTTTTGGTCCGCTTCGCTTTCAACTACAACCAGGATAACCGGAAGGGACGGCTCGACGCCCTACCCGAACTGAAGGGTAAACCACTCCACCTCGAATCATTTGTTAACGATTATTTCTTCAACGTGGCCTTTCTCATGGATGAGGACAAGTATAACTCCCTCACCCGCGAGGAAAAATTGAAGATGGGCTACAAGTGTCCCTGCCAGTTCGGGGTGATCAATGGCCTGACTCCCACCCGGGAAGAAATGGAACTGCAATCATCCCGCAGTTATCCCTATTCCATTTACGTATAGGTAAAAGGAAACCCCTCAACACATAAAAAGTTTTCTTCTTGATTTTACTTGAATGAATTCTTTGTACCAAGTAGGTACTTTTGATTGGTTATTGAATGAAAAAAGTTGCCCGCGCAAAAGAAATGCAAGCCATCGACCGACTTGCCATCGAGGAGTACGACGTTTCCGGACTGACGCTCATGGAAAACGCTGGGCAGGGGATAGTGACCGCACTTAAAAAACGGTTTAACAACCTTTCCAACAAGCGAGTCATCATTTTCTGCGGGAAAGGAAATAACGGGGGAGACGGATTTGTTGTCGCGCGATATTTATTCAACTTGGGAACGGAGGTTGTAACGTTCCTTATTGGAAAGAGGGCTGATCTTAAAAACGACGCCGCCGTCAATGCGGAGTCAGCTATCAACCTGGGGATCACCGTGCAGGAAGTAAACATCAACAACCTCTCTTCTTTTGATCCCTCAATAAAAAATTGCGATCTCATCGTCGATACCCTGTTCGGAACCGGGCTCACCCGTCCAGTGTCCGGACTATATGAACAAACTATCGAAAAAATTAATGCAGCGGAAAAATTCGTGGTTGCCGTGGACGTCCCCTCAGGCATCGATTCTGACACCGGTCAATTGATAGGGCCGCATGTAAAAGCTAATCTAACATTTGCGCTTGGCTTACTCAAACGTGGGCACCTGCTTTATCCGGCCACCGAAGCGATGGGCGAAGTCGAGATCGTTGATATCGGTCTACCGAGTGAAGCCGTGGACTCACAGCGATTAAGAGTCCGCGTCACTGAAGAGGAAGACCTGCACTCCTGGTTCAGGCCACGTTCTGGCGATAGCCACAAGGGATCTTACGGCCACGTTCTGGTGATAGCCGGGTCGCGGGGCAAAGGAGGCGCAGCGGGACTGACAGCACTGGCCGCGCTCAGGGCCGGATGCGGCCTGGTCACCCTCGCCTTGCCTGAAGGATGCCAGCGGGCTCTGGAATTTCATCCTCTGGAAGTCATGACTGTCCCAACTCCGGAAACAGTATCAGGAAGTTTTGCGCTCGCAGCGAAGGAGATTCTGCTCAATCAGTGCAAGGGAAAATCAGCGGTTGCAATCGGACCCGGCCTCTCCACCGACCCCGAAACAATCGAACTATTGAACAATCTTCTCTGTAAGATAGACTGTCCGATGGTAATCGACGCCGATGGACTAAACGGATTGGCTCAACATCCCAGACTTCTGTCGACCTTGAAATCAGATACTGTCCTCACTCCGCACCCGAAGGAAATGTCACGACTTTTGGGCCTGAGAACCGGAGACATTCTGAAGAACCGGATTGAGGCTGCCACCGAATTTGCCCGCAAACACGCTCTATGTCTGGTTCTTAAGGGGGCCGCCAGCCTCATTGCCCTTCCGGACGGCTCAGTAACAATCAACCCTACTGGTAACCCGGGAATGGCCACCGCAGGATCGGGTGATGTCCTAACGGGAATCATAGCCTCGATCATCGCACAGGGACTTTCCTCCGGAGAGGCCGCCATCGCGGGAACCTACCTGCATGGTCTTGCAGGGGATATTTTTGCTGAAGCTGAGACCCAAACCAGTCTCATCGCAGGTGACCTCCTGCGCACTCTTCCAGAAAGCCTGAAACGGATACTCCCCTAACCATGCAGGTTTCCACTCACAGTCACGGGGAATCCCTAGCCCTTGGAGAACATCTAGGCCAATGGCTGAAGGCGGGCGACATCGTTCTGCTTTTCGGTGACCTAGGTTCTGGGAAAACCACTCTGACCCAGGGACTATGTCGAGGACTGGGTCTGCCCCAGAATGAGTACGTCCGCAGTCCTTCCTTCACCCTGATTAACGAGTATCAAGGGGCTATACCGATCTACCATATTGATCTATACCGACTCGATACCATTCAGGAAATCGAAACTCTCGGACTTGAAGAAATCCTGTTCGCTGGAAAAAGCGTATCCATTGTGGAATGGGCCGAGAAACTCTTCCCCCCCACTAATCCGGATGCTTTTCTCAGCTTCGAGATTGACAAGCGAGTGGAAATTCGCATCGAAATCAACAGCGAAACCGACCGGCTACTAAAGATTGCCCCCGTCAATCTGGGTGACCGGACCCTGCCAACTTTTCCTTTACATTAACCATGCCGTATGGCAACCTCAATTGGTACGGCATTTGCAGGTTACGGTAAACACCACATAAAACAATAAGTAATGTTAAATAACCTCCGCATTTTAGTTCTCTTGCTGGCTCTTTCAGTGGCCGGTTTTGCCGGGTACAGTTTTATAAGCAAATTCAATCATTCGTCGGAGAGCGAAGAGATCCATATCAATAAAGAAGGAGTGGATGTCGAAATCAAAAATTTTAAACTAGAACATAAAAGGCTTGGTCACAAAGATTGGGAGTTAAAGGCAAGACAAGCTTTGATAAATCGCGAAAAAGGTGAAACGCAAATGCAGGACGTTGAGATCATCTTCATAAACAAAAATGACCGGAAATTTCGGATTCTCGCCGATTCCGGTATTTTAAAAAACAAGACCAACGACCTGGATCTGGAGGGACATGTAAAAATGTTGGTCGATAGTGCCCTAGGCCGGGAGCGATTCAGCCCAGGTCCCGAACCAGCCTCTTTCCAACCGAAGCCTTAAAAGCCTATCCCATGTTGCACTTACCAAACAAAGCGATGACTTATACAAGCCTCTTTTTGGCTTTCACTCTCTTGGCCGCCCCTCCCGGTTTTTCCCAAGAAGGCAAGAAGAAAAAATTTAGCAATAAAGATAGGCAGGAACCCATTGAAATCACGTCGGATCGGATGCGCTCAGAGAATGGAGGTCAAAAGATCATATTTTCCGGGAACGTTGTGATTGTTCAAGCCGGTATGGCCATCACCGCCGACATTATGGAAGTCTATAACACGCCGGACAAAAAACAGACGGAAGAAATCGTCGCAATCGGCAACGTCGATATCGTGCGAGGCAAAAAACGAATGAAGGGAGACCGGGCAGTTTATTTGTACCAACTGCAAAAAATAATTCTAACGGGATCCCCAAAGGCCATTGCCTGGGAAGGTAACGACACCATCGAAGGACGGGAAATGATTTTCCTGATCGAAAAAGACCGCTTTATCGTCAATGAACGGGTCCGGGCTAAACTCTTTCCCAAATCGGGTAAATAATAGAAGAAGAAAAGTGGCGCAGGATAGGAAACCCTTGTCTACTAGCTGATGACGAGGGGGAAACAGCCGTGTGGAATGGGCTCTCCCCATAACCGTTAAATTAATAATTAAGTGGAACATTTACGCGCATCAAACCTAGCTAAGTCCTACCAAAACCGTCAGGTGGTCAAAGGTATCAGCATCGAAGTGAAACGCGGTGAAATCGTGGGCCTTTTAGGGCCTAACGGCGCGGGAAAGACAACAACCTTTTATATGATTGTGGGGCTGACCCGGCCTGACGAAGGACAGGTGCATCTTGGGGGAGACGATCTCACACACTGCCCCATGCATCAGCGGGCGAAAAAAGGCATCAGCTACCTGCCGCAGGAACCTTCCGTTTTCCGCAAACTAACGGTAGAAGAAAATATCGTCGCCGTTCTGGAGACGATGGGCCTTCCGAGCTTTGAAGGCAAAAAAAGAGCCCGGGCTTTGCTGAGGGAACTAAATATTCTGCATATTAAGAATGCACGGGCTTATTCCCTTTCAGGCGGTGAGCGACGCCGCGTTGAGATAAGTCGCGCACTGGCAACTTCACCGGAATTTATCCTTCTGGATGAACCCTTCGCCGGGATCGATCCTATCGCCGTTACGGATATTCAGTCGATCATTGCCCACCTGAAACGGAAGAGAATCGGGGTACTGATTACCGATCACAACGTCAGGGAAACGTTGAGCATTACGGATAGGGCTTACATCATCAATGAAGGAGAGATAATTGCCGCGGGTCTGCCCACGCAGGTGACGCAGGACGAGAAGGTCAAGCAAATTTACCTAGGAGATCGATTCTCCCTTTAAGCAAAATAACTGGAAGGTGGCACTATGGCAATAGGTATGAAGCTCAATGTCAATTTGAGGATGAGCCAGAAGCTGGTCATGACCCCGATGCTTCAGCAGGCCATCAAACTGTTGCCATTGACCCGCCTGGAACTAGCCCAGCAGGTGCGGCAGGAAATCATGGAAAATCCGGTCCTGGAGGAAACTCAAGAGGACGAAGAACTCATTGACGAGAAGGATAACAAGGAGGGTACTCAAACCGCCAAGCCCACGGAAAGTTTCGATGTTCCCCAGAAAGATGAGCCTACCCTAGACAGCCCGGATATAGATTGGGATACCTATTTCCAGGAAAATATAGACCGCGGAATGTCGGCAGAAAGCTACATCGAACGGCCTTCCATTGAAACCACCTACAAGAAGGACCCCTCCCTTTCAGACCATTTGCTGTGGCAGTTGAACTTGTCGGTAAACAATGACCGAGAAAAATTCATCGGCACCTGCATCATCGGAAATATACAGAGCGATGGGTACCTTCGCGCAGAGATCAGCGACCTGTGCGAGATCAGCCAGGGCAGTGAGGAGGAAGTTTCAAATATCCTCAAAATAATCCAGGAATTCGAACCCAACGGTGTTGGTGGCCGCTGCCTCAAGGAATGTCTGGCGATCCAAGCCCAGTCCGATCCGGACTGTTCCCCCCTAGTATTGAAATTGATCGAAAACCACTTGGAACGGCTTGAAGAAAGGTATTTTGCCAGGCTTGCCTCCGACCTCAAGGTATCGATTGAAACGTTGATAGATGCGATTAAAAAAATCAGGGAGTTCAACCCAAAACCTGGCCTCAGTTTCAGTTCGGAGCGAGTAGATTATGTCGTGCCCGACATTGTTGTGGTCAAAACCGACGAAGGATACGATGTAGCTTTGAACGACGAAGGCATCCCCAAGCTTCGCATAAGCCCGTACTACCATAATCTTCTTAAAAGTGCCGCAGAGGGTAAGACCAAGGACTATCTAGAGAACAAATACCGGTCGGCTCTCTGGTTGATAAAAAGTATTGACCAGCGACGCCAAACAATTTACAAGGTAGGAAAAAGCATCGTTAAATTGCAGAAGGATTTTCTCAGTAGGGGGTTATCTTACCTCAAACCCATGGTGTTGAAGGATGTGGCTGGGGATATTGAAATGCACGAATCGACGGTTAGCCGCATAACAACCAATAAATATATCGACACGCCGCAAGGCCTGTATGAACTCAAATTCTTTTTCCATAGCGGAATCAGGTCCTATACAGGAAACAGCATGTCCTCGATCCGTGTACAAAATATAATTAAAGACGTTGTTGCATCGGAAGACGAGAGAGCCCCCCTTACAGATGACCAAATGGTTCAGGTCCTAAAGGAAAAAAATGTGAAAATTGCCCGCAGAACCATCACAAAATACCGCAAAAAACTAAACATTCCCTCGGCTGGAAAAAGGAAAAAATTATTTTAAACCATTCCCGTTGGACTTGAAGTGCAGGGATTTGATCTAGTTCGGAGCCCGGCATCTCGGGCAACGAGTTATTATTGGGGGTTCAGGAGACTTTTTATGAAATTGACGGTAACGGGAAGAAATTTAGAAATCACGGAAGCCATCAAGAGCCATCTAGAAAACAAAATGAAAACGACGATCCAGGAACTGGGCGAGAAAGCGAGCGTTCACGTCGCACTTCAGGTCGAAAAACACCGGCGCCTTGCCGAAATTACTGTCCAAGCCAAAGGATTCACTGCCCATACCAAAGAAGAAACCAAGGACCTCTATTCCGCTATGGATAATGCCTTAAACAAGGTAGAGCAACAGTTAAGAAAACACAATGAGCGGGCCAAGGACCTGAGGATCAAGCAGGGAACTGAAGAAAAAAACAGGCTCACTGATTGAATTGATATCCTTTCGCAAAGGAACCTTATAGAATTCGCTTGACTCATGAAAATCACTGATATTCTAACAAAAGATTTAGTCATCGCCGATTTCTCTGGAACTGATAAGGAAAGCGTGCTCGTGGAATTCACCGAATTTTTGGAACAAAAAGGCGCTATCAAAAACAAGGAGACCTTGTTGTCCGCCTTGATCGAGCGCGAAAAGCTCGGTAGCACTGGGATTGGAGAAAATGTCGCCATACCTCATGCAAAACTGGACGAAATCGATCATATGATCACTTTGTTTGGTCGGTCCGTAAAGGGCGTAGAATTCGAATCACTGGACAAGAAACCAGTTCATTTCGTTTGCCTCGTGATCGCGCCCTCAAATTCCACCGGACAGCATCTGAAGGCATTGGCTCGTATTTCCAGAATTTTGAAAAGCTCCGCTCTACGCGAATCTCTACAAAACGCAAAGGATGTGGATGAAATCTATTCGACCCTTGTCGATGAAGACTCCAAGTTTATTTGATCAAAAAAGAAGAGCCTGTTCCCCCGTTACATTTTCGATCTCGTCCCCGCAAAACACAAGCTCTCCTGAAAGGTATTTTTTAGCATGTACAAAGGAATAGCAATATCAAAAGGCATTGCCATAGGCCAAGCCTACATCTTGGACCGAACCAAATTCTGCATCCTCCAGCAAAAGTTAAATCCGGACACGGTGGAAGCAGAGGTCAACCGTTTTCGCAGCGCTATTGAAAAAACTAAGCTCCAGATGCAGGAAACCAAAAAAAGAACCACCGAGGTAGCGGACAAGTACGCCATCATTCTGGATACTTACACCCTGCTGCTTGAAGATGATATTCTGGTAAACGACACTATCGAAAAAATCCGCAATGAGCGTATGAATGCCGAGTGGGCGGTCACGGAAACGCTCGAGAAATTCACCCACCTCTTCAACAACATCAATGACGAATACCTTAAAGGGAAGAAAGATGACCTCGAACTGGTCGTCCACGGAATCATCCGTAACCTGATTGGCCACAGCCAGGAATCCCTCTCGGAAATCCAGAAACCGGTAGTTCTCATCACACATACACTGAGCCCTTCGGACACGCTTCTCATTCCTCGAAATCTCGTTTTGGGGCTGGCGACGGAAGCGGGCGGTAAAACGTCGCACGTCGGTATATTCGCTTCTGCCTTGGGAATTCCCGGCGTGGTGGGTGTCAAGGGTCTGTCGTCACAGGTCAATAGCGGAGACCCTGTCGTCATCGATGGAATTGACGGACACGTCATTGTCAATCCGTCCAAGAAACTCCTGGAGCACTATGAGAGCAAGCGAACCAGTTACAAAATTTATGAAGAGAAGCTCTTGGATAATATCGACCGCCCCGCAGAAACAGTGGACGGGTTCCAGGTGCGGCTACTTGCTAACATTGAATCGGCACATGAGATCAAGACGCTTCGAAAGTTCGGCGCGGAAGGGGTCGGGCTATATCGGACTGAATTTCTGTATATGAGCTCGCAGAATATTCCGAGCGAAGGAGAACTGTATGAAAATTTTAAGAAAATCGCTCAGGAACTGGCCCCGCTCCCGGTGGTAATTCGAACTCTGGACATTGGGATGGATAAGCAGCTCCACATGTTTAGCCAGGATGATGAGGATAATCCAGCACTTGGTCTTCGTGGTATCCGGATGTCACTCGCCTACCCCGATCAATTCATCGTTCAACTAAAAGCTATTCTCAAGGCAAGCCTTTATGGAGATGTAAAAATTCTCTACCCCATGGTTTGCGATGTTGCGGAGGTGGTTCAGGCCAACGAAACCCTTGAAAAAATTAAAGAAGAATTCCGTTTGGAACAAATCCCATTTAATGAAGATATCGAAGTTGGCGCAATGATCGAGACACCCTCCTCAGCAATTTGCGCCGACCTGCTATTGAAAGAGGTCGATTTCATCAGCATCGGCACCAATGATCTGATCCAGTACCTACTCGCCGTAGACCGAATCAACGAGAACGTGGCTCACTTATATAAGCCCTTTCATCCGGCGGTACTGAAGACATTGAAACGCGTTTTCGAAGCCGCCAAAGCCGCCGGAAAAAAAGTTTCGATTTGCGGCGAATTGGGGGGCGATCCCATGGCCACGCTCTTCCTGCTGGGCCTTGGAAACTTGACCGACCTGAGCATGGACCCGCACTCAATCCCAAAGGTAAAAAAGATTATCTGCCAATCCAGCATGGAGGAGGCAAAACAAATCGCCGATCACGTTTTAAGTCTGGGTTCAGCGGATGAGATCAATAACTTCCTGGGGGAGGAAATGTGGAAGAGATTTCCCTCCGATTTCACCCGGGATGCCAAGTTTGCAGAAAATATAATTTCTGAAAACGAATAATAAACTTTTCATTACTCATAGCAAAACCTAGAATTATTTTCCTGAAAAGAGGAGCTCATGAAGAAAAAATCGTTTTTGTTTACATCCGAATCCGTTTCCGAAGGACATCCTGATAAAATTGCCGATCAAATCTCCGATGCAATACTCGACCACATCCTCGAAAAAGATCCCAAAGCCAGAGTCGCCTGCGAAACCATGGTCACTACCGGATTCGCTGTCGTCGCGGGAGAAGTCACGACTAAGTGCTATATAGAAGTTCCCAAGGTGGTGCGAAACACGATCAAAAACATCGGATACTCCCATTCTGAGATGGGATTCGATTTCGAAACCTGTGGAGTGCTGGTATCCTTCGATGAACAATCAGGAGACATTGCGCGTGGAGTAGATGAAGCCAGCAAAAAAGAGCAAGGCGCAGGTGATCAGGGCATGATGTTCGGCTACGCCACTAAGGAAACTCCAGAGTTGATGCCGATGCCCATCATGTACTCACACAAACTAGTTAAAAGGCTTGCCCAATTGCGTAAAAAAGGCCACCTCCCCTACCTGCGCCCCGACAGCAAGTCCCAGGTTTCGGTGCGTTACGAAAACGACAGACCCGTGGGAATTGAAACGGTTGTCATCTCTACTCAGCACAACCCAGGGATTTCAAACAAAAAAATGCGGGCGGAAATAACCGAACAGGTCATCAATAAAGTCATCCCCGAGAAACTCCGCCCTAAGAAAATGAAAATTCACATCAATCCAACCGGTAAATTCGTAGTTGGAGGACCCCGCGGTGATTGTGGTTTGACCGGACGTAAAATTATTGTCGATACCTACGGGGGTTTCTCCCGGCACGGCGGAGGGGCGTTTTCTGGAAAGGATCCATCCAAGGTTGATCGTTCCGCCGCCTACATGGCTCGTTACATTGCAAAAAATCTCGTCGCAGCTGGCACCACTGACCGCTGCGAGGTTCAGTTGGCCTATGCCATTGGCGTGGCTGACCCGGTTTCCATTTTCGTGGAAACCTTCGACACCCACAAAATTAACCCGGATCTTTTTGAAGACCTGATCCGCGGACACTTCAATCTGAAACCAGCAGGAATCATCAAAACTCTCGATCTCCTCAAACCCCGGTACACACCAACCGCCGCTTACGGTCATTTTGGAAGAAACGAGGCAAGCTTCACTTGGGAACGCACGGACAAGGCCAAAGCCTTAAAAAAGGATGCCGGACTCTGATGACCTGAGTTCCTAAACTATGGTGGCAGAAAAAATCCGCATAGGGATCATTGGCGCAGGCCAGAACACCCGCAAGACACACATTCCAAAACTCCAAGCCATACCCGGCGTGGAGGTCGTAGAAGTCGCCAATAGATCGACCACCTCGAGTCAAAAAGTCGCCGAAGAATTCGGCATCCGGCAGATTCGGTCCAATTGGAAGGAGGTGGCAACATCCGATGCGGTCGATGCCGTTGTGATCGGCACCTGGCCCTATCTCCACTGCGAAGCTTCCTGCACCGCGCTTGAGGCCGGAAAACACGTCCTGTGTGAAGCACGGATGGCCATGAATGCAGACGAAGCCGGTCGCATGCTGGAATCATCCCGTTCACATCCCGACCTTGTAACTCAACTGGTCCCGGCTCCATTTACTCTTCGAGTTGACCAGACCATTCGCTCCTGCATTGCTGACGGACAACTCGGCGATGTGCTCCACTTCCAGGCTGAATACCAGTCCGCCTCACTTTCAAGCCTTGGCGGCACGCTTCACTGGCGGCGCAACAAAAAATACAGTGGCGAAAATGCGATGGTACTGGGCATCCTGTATGAATCACTTCGCCGCTGGTTGCCACCGGCCGAACGGGTTAGCGCAATCGGATATGTGTTCAACAATCGAGCCATCGACCCGGATACGGGAAAGCCGGTGGCTGTCGAGATCCCCGATTATCTGTCGGTGCAAATGCGACTGAACGGAGGAATATACGGTTCGTTTCTCATCAGCGAAACGGGTCTTCATACCGGTTCGCCAACTGTAAAAATTTTCGGTACAGAAGGCACTCTGCAGATTGAATTTGTTCCCGATGGAAAGTTATGGTACGGCTCAAAAACAAACGGGGAACTTAAGGAACTGAAAATCGATCCTAAGGAAACCGGCCGCTGGCGAGTTGAGGAGGAGTTCATTAACGCGATCCGTGGGGAAGCAAAAGTGCGGCTGACAACCTTCGAAACGGGTGTCGAATACATGCGCTTCACCCAAGCCGTGATGGGAAGCTATCGCGCTGAAGGTGAACCTAGAAAGACATAAAGCACCCGGTACCGCATACCCGAGCCTATCCGCCAGGCCCCTATTCTAGTTAACAGACTGCGTAAAGCGTATTTAAAATCTAATTAAACCTTGTTTTTTTTTGGCTAAAAAAGATCAATAAGTATTTAAAAAGTCGTGCTCCACATTATATTGATTTTTTATTTTAATCTTTCAACCATTTATTATAAATTTGGTTGCAAGAGCTAGCATCAACCCCATACTCACAACATCAGTTCCGGTTGTAAGAAAAATACTAGATGCCGCAGCCGGGTCGGCTCCGAGTTTTTTAAGGGTGACAGGAACAAATGCTCCCATTAATCCACTTACAATACAACTTGTTGTCATAGCCGTTAATATTATTAATGATAGTGCGATAGCGTGTGGATTATCTTGTTGAACCGCGAGAATGTACATTACTACGGCACAAATGGCCCCTGTTACGAAACCGTGAATTAATCCAAGTATTGCCTCCTTTACGAGTTGCTTCATAACTTTTGTACCAATATCACCCAAGGTCATTTCTCTGATAAGTACTGCCAGTGCCTGTGCACCCGTATTTCCCGATTGACCCGCAAGAATCGGCAAGAACATGGCAAGTAAAACAATTTGGTCAATAGTTTCTTGGTATATTCCAACTACTGCTCCAGCAACAAAAGCTGTGGCAAGATTAACAAGCAACCAGGGCCCCCGTAATTTCATCCCTTTTACCCAAGACGAATCAAGACCCTCTTCTGCGGATACGCCGACCATTAAACCACTTTGAGCACTTAGCACCAATGCATGCGCATCGTTAACATGGCTTCCTCTAATGGTACCGATTAATACGCCTTCAGAGTCGACAACGGGAAACTCTGGAATTTGTTTACCCGCTATAGCCATAAAAGTATCTAGAACATCATCCTCGGCAGATAAACAAATCGGATTTTTAAAACAAATATCTTTTAAAAGTTCGTTTGGCTCATGGTAAAAAACGTCTCTAAAAACCAAGACGCCCTTAACTTTTTTATTGCTATCAACAATCATCCCATATGTAAAAAGAACCTTTTTAGGGATTTTTTTCATTTCAGTTATTGCTTCTTCAATGGTTTGGTCTTCATTCAATACAAGGGGAGCGGGTTGCATTAATTCACCTACAGTATCTTTTTTATGCTTTAGACCCATTTCCCATTGCTCTGAAATGTCATCAGGGCAAGCTTCTAAATAGCTTTGTAAGAAGTCCTGTTCGAAATTTCGTAAAAATCCTAATGCTTGAGCTTTTGGGATCGACATAAAAAACTTGGTGAGTTGATCAGGCGAAAAAACACTCAAATCTTCAAACTTGTGATAATTATCCTTGGTGAGTTCCATGTTCATGCCAATCCCCCTTTTGTAATCAAACCACAATTTTAATAACAGACTATCAATGAGTATTAAAGCTGAAGACTTAATGATCTAAAGTCTTTATCAAAGCTAAAAAATCGACCCGAGATTGAAGTATGATACGGGTAACCAGAGAAAAGCATTTACAATCCCATTAACAATTTCCGCCCTCCGCACCCACAACCTCCGTCATTATTGATTCCACTTCTTGCATGAACAGGGAACTCTCTGCAGTCCTTATTAGGATCTGAACGTTGCTGTTGGTCTCGCCTGTTGAGTAAAGAACCGTGCCATTAGTCGTATACGTTGCTTCGCCTGATATTGTTCCCAATTCATAAATATTGGTACCCTTGAATGTCACATCCTGATCCCCTGATCCCGACATGGTAAGGGTAATGCCAGATTCCAGAGTAAGGTTCCCATCCCCGTTACCATCAGCATCCGCGGTGCCAATGTAGTCACCTGCTGTAATTATAATATCGTGGCCCAGGCTCGTATTATCATTAGAATTTGTGGTCAATGCCTTGAAGTAAGCCGTATCGCCCGATGCGCCAGTTCCAAATATGATGTCACTCGAGCTCCTTTTCGTCGCATTTATCGTGACCGTGCCACTCACGTTATTGGTAGCAGCTTCCGTCACGCCGCCTATATAAACATGGTGGGTATTAGAACCGCCAATCGTCAGGCCTGTTGATGTTATCTGTGCGAGGGCTGCTGAATTTAGAGTTACGTCGCAGGTGTGTGTGTCACAATCCCCTGTACCCAAGGCAATATAACCACCGTTTCTCATCTGGATTGTCGTTGCAGCGCTTCCGCTATTTACAGTACCGGTTAGTGTGAGATCATCCCCCGGGGTTAAATTGATGGCGCCATTGGTGGTGCTTATATTGCTATTAAGTATTATGTCGTCTTTAGCCGTAAGCGTTAAAGTCGCTCCCGATGTCGAAAGAGCGATCGCCTCGCTAACGGTGATATCAACATTGGCCTGGATCGTAACGTTTCCTTCCACATCATCAAGAGTAGCCGCATCAATTGATACGGTGCCGCCTGAATCGCCGAACTCGTCAACAGCCGTAGCAGCCGCACTGCCTCCATCTTCAACTATTACGAAGAGCGGGTCGAGCAGCAGGGTGCCCAGGGACCCATACCGCGAGGAGAGATTGGAGATGCCTTGATAGTCGAGAAAATTTTTACCAGAGACCTCGGCAAAACCGCCGTCGCCGCCAGTGGTACCGCCGCTTGAATTAATGCTGCCGTAGAATCGGGTGACATCGTCCGCCCAGACGATGACCTTGCCGCCGTCGCCCCGTGTGGGTGCGCTGGCGTTGATGACCGCACTTTTATCGACGTAGGTCCTCCATGCGTTCTGTACCAGCGCGTTGCCCCCCTGGTAGTCGCCGCCTATGAGGGCTTCCCCGCCTCCAACATCCCCCGAAACATCCACAAGGCTTCCTTCACCCAGGGCAACTTTCTCGCCCAGAACATGCGCCGTACCCCCCTGTTCTCCGCTGTCATCGCCCGACGCATCGAGTGTGCCGGACACCCGAACGACACCCTGGTTCCCGCCCATCAGCATGATCTTGCCATCTTTTTCAACAACGGTGTTGGCCTCGATCATACCCTCGTTGTTCACCACATTCTTAATGATCTCCGAGGTGCTAAGCGCGCTCAAGAGAACCTGTCCGCCATTGGCCTGGATCGCTCCACTGTTGCTGATCTGGTCACTGATGGGGTTCCCCTCACGATCTAGGACAGTCCCTGCGACGGCCTTGGTAATAGAAAAATTAATCAGTTCATCCCCGACGAAGTCTACGGTCACTTCTTCACCGGCAACAACACTGGCCGTCCCAAGGTTAGCAACCACAACACCCTTGTTTTCGACACCCGGCGCAATAAGAGCGACAAAATCCGAGGCGCGGATGGTTCCCTCGTTCAGGATGTACCCCAGCGGTTGATCCGGATTCTGGGCGAATCGGTAGAGATTGTTAACGAAATCCTGCGTGGAAATGTTGAGGGTGCTGGAAATCAGGCTGCCCACATCGATATTAGCAGTCGGGCTGATGTGGATCCCGTTCGGGTTGGTCAGAATGACCTGGCCGTTGGCATTGAGTGTTCCCTGAATTACGCTTCCCAGCGAGCCAATAACATTGTTCAGTGCGGAGGCACTCGCACTCGGCTGCAAAAACATAACCGATTCGTTATTCCCAATACTGAAACTCTGCCAGTCGATGGCAATTTTATCAGAAGCTTGATTGACCGTCAGGTTGCCAGCACCGTCATTGCTGATAGTTCCGGCTCCAGAAACGATCTTCCCATCCTGCGGTAGTGCGTAGACCAGGCCAGGAAACACTCCAATCACGAAAACCAGAATGACGACCAGAAGCTCTCTTAAACAACCAGAGACCTCGGCAGCTATCTTCAAATAGGACCCCTTTGTAATTTCAAGACATAGCTCATTTTTACATCCGGCGGGCGGGTACCGCCCTTGGCGCCGAATTTTTTTCCAACAACTCAACACTCACACACTTAAAAGCAGCGGGAGTATAGCATTTTTACTGGAAATAGGAAAATTCCTATAGATGGGTAGGAAATTTCTTAGGGGTGGGGTTGAGCAGGTTGACCGAAAGGCCTTCGTAGGAGAGAAACATTTTCAGGCATTGATTAGGGGCTACCTGTTCTAGGTATTTTTCCGTCTGACATAAAATATCCACCAGTTTAAAGTCGTTGTGGGTAGGTTCATGATGAAAGAAAGCAATCTGCTTCACATTGGCCTTTACGGCGAGATCGATTCCGGTAAAAGCAGTACTGTGTCCCCAACCTTCTTTTTCTGCCAAACTTTTGCTGAGAGTGTACATAGAATCAAATATCAGCAGGTCGGCATCCCGGAAAAATTCAACAGCGGACTTAAAATTTTTGGATTCCGGTTTTTTATATTCACTATCTGTGGCATAAACCACCGACTTACCTTTGTAATCCACCCTGTATGCAAAACACTTGCCCGGGTGATACTGCTCTTTCCAGGTGATTGCGATATCCCCAATGTTATATTCCGACTTGTTTTTTAGGAAAATAAAATCAATATCCGAAGCATAATAACTGAAAGGAACGGGGAAGTACTTAGATTTTTGTTGCCCTTCCAGCCTCTTCTTGATGTCCGGGAGAGGACTATGAAATGTAAACCGGTTGCCTTTTATATAAAAAGGAGCAAAAAATGGTATTCCAAGAATATGGTCCCAATGGGTATGGGAGAAGAAAAGGTTTGCCCTTCCTTGTCCACGGTTGAATCCGGTCTTCATCAGGGATTCTCCCAACACCCGGATTCCGGATCCTGCGTCAAAGATCAACAGTTCGCCGCCCACCTGCATGGACACGCAGGAACTGTTATCTCCAAACGTTCCACGAATTTCATGAGGCAAACCCTGTACGAACGATTTTATTGAATCCTTATCGGCTAGATTTTCAGGCTTTGCTCTTTGAAAGGCCTGAACCAGCTTTTCTTCAATCTCTTCACTTAGCAAAGGACTTGGAATAGATCCTCTGACTCCATGAAAATCAACTTTAAAAATTTCTTCCGTCATAGGCCATACGATGTCAACCGTTATAAAAGCCAGGTTCAGCTTGCGGGCGATTCGTTAAAAAGGCGCTTGATAGCAAAACAGAACCAAACTTAAAAACTGCAGCTCTCTGCGTCGACATCCGAAAAAAACGTGAAGCTCTCCTGAAAATCGGCAGCGGTTCCAAACTTCACGGACACACTAGTCTCAAACGCACTAAGCGTTTCAAAGTTAAACTCAGAGCTAAAACTCGTCATAGATGAAGATGAAGAAAAATTAAATCCCCCCCCTTCATCGCCCCCCGATGAAGACGAAGATGAAGAAAAATTAAATCCCCCCCCTTCATCGCCCCCCGATGAAGACGAAGATGAAGAAAAACTAAATGTCCTCCCGCCTGTTGTGAATTCTTCTTCAAATTGCTCCATCGCCTCCGCGTTTCTCGGGAGGGGACGTAAACCTTGTTTCTTCCTTCTTTCGTCCCTCATATCCATTCTTTTTTCCATTTTCTCCTTCATTTCCTCTTTTTCTTCACTCGTCATGTCACGGAAAGCCTTTGTTCTTCTGTCTCCCTTGCCTTCGCTGCCGGATCCGCCTTTTTCATCTCCTTCTTTCTCCTCTTCCTCCTTTTCCTTCTTTTCTCTACCTTCCTCGACTGAAATTAGTGAGTTTTCAGCCCCCCCCGAAAAGGCGATATCACCCACAACAAGAGCTCGAAATGTGGCGAGTTCATTTGCCAGCAGTGGTGTGGGAGGAGCGGGTGGAGCACCCACACTAACCTTAGTTTTCATCATGGAACCGACATTGACCTGAACGTTAATGTCTGGATCACTACTTTTAACCGCCACGGCCCCGGCCTGGTTGGCCACGAGAGTCTGGCTGTCTGATACCGCAACATATCCTTGAGTCCCTCGTGCGCCCAGATTCGCGGCAGGGGTAACAATATTAAAAAATGATTTCTTGTTGTTTTGTGATTTGTTTACGAGGTACATTGCCAAGCCCCGTTTAACATTAACAACCCCTTGGCGTAGTTTACTTTTTGGCTGGGTGCGGTATGCGTCAACTAACATTTCAGCGCCGGGGCCAAGCGCCATCAAACTATTATCGGAAAATAAAATTTTCAATCGGCTTTTTCGACCGGTACGAAATTTATCTGTAGCATATACGGGCTGCCTTTTTTTGACGTTTTGCCATGGCTCGAAGGCAACGAGTTTGACTTCCCCTGGCTTTTCCCTTGATGCCGAAGAATCTTTTCCGACAAAGTATTTAACTGTCCCATTTACAGCTAGTATTCTCCCCACTGGCTTGTCCTCGGCCAGAAGATCGGTTGGATAAAAGCTCAGCGAGAAAAAAAAGAAGCACGCTGCAGTAAAAAAACGCGAACGCCTTAAGAACTTGAAAGTAAAATAAATCATAGTTCAATTATAGTATTACTTTTAGCCATTTGGCGAAAAATAATGGGTGAAACATTTTATATAATCTTTTAATAATGGGTCATGCCGCTTAAATAAATTGTACCTCGTGGATAAAGGTGCGGGACCGAGGCTCCAAACCCACCTGTGCTACGTGCCGGCACGTCTGCATTGGGCATCGGATGGCCATAGGAGATGGCAAAACTGAATCCAGGATATTTGTTCTCTTTTTTTGGGATATTCAGTGTAGCGCCTACTCCAAAACCACTGAGCTCGTCATCTGTTGTCTCTGTGGACAGTCTATCCCGAGTAAACACTCTTCCATGATCAATAAACATATTGAATGACAGGATTTGATCGAGTGTTGGAAAATCTTTAAACAGTTTAATTGGTTTTGGAAATGGGATCGTGTAATCGATTGAAGCGTTGTATCCCATGTCACCGGAGATCTCTGCCAGTGTATAGCCGCGAACAGTCCCCATACCGCCTAGGGACTTTTTATAGGGAGAGAGCACACGCTTGTCTGTGCCCTGGCCATTCAGTTTAATCGTGAAATAACTCTTTAAGAATTGTGTTTTTTGGATACGAGTGACACTTAAGTTTGAGGTAAGAGCATTATCCTGGCCACGAACTCGTGATGGGATGCGTAGGTAGGTGGGCATTAATCTAAGACCAAGCTGCAGTTTTAAATCATAAAAGGTACGTCCTGCATAGCTATCTGTAAAGTTACCTCCCACTCCAAAATAAATATCCTGAAGGTTTTCGTTGGTAGTAATTGATGTTTCGCTCAATTTTTCATTTTCAAACATCTTAAAATCCATACCGCCACGAACCGTCATTTGAAAATCCCTTGCCCTGGATAGCAGGTGAGACAGTTCCCATGTATAACTGTGACTGCTTCCACCTGCAGCCTGGTTTTTAAGAGCTCTTCCCAGTTCGTTTTCTGAAAAGGTGTACGCAAGTCGAAGTTTTGTTCCCAGAAGGTTTACTGGAACAATATAACTCGGGCTGTAAGAATCCAGAACCATGTCGGAGGTGACCCAGCGAGTTGAAAACTGGTCACCCAGGGTTAAAACACTACCAACGGTTCCATTGAAACCAAAACGGTTTTCACCCGTGTAGTTTGATCCGAAATTATCCTGGTCGTAGGAAAATAGATAGCGGCGAGATTCTGTAACATCCAGAACCAGGTCGGATGTCCCGGGTAATTCGCCCGGCCGTAAAATGGAACGAACCTTAATACCCAGCATGGAATTTAATTCCAGCAAGATGTCTTCCAGGGTCTGCTCACGGAGAACCTTTTCCTCCTGCACAGGCTTCATTCTTTCGAGAAAATCTTTTGAATCGTATCTTTTATTTCCCTTTATGGTTACGTTTCCTATCCTGCCTTCGGAAATCTGGATTTTGACCGTGCCATCGATCAACTCCTGTTGAGGTACAAATGCCCGCGTTAAAAAATACCCCTCGGTGGCATAGAGCGCAGTAATTTCATTAGCCATTAACGCCAGAATACCGAGAGTAAGCTCCATGCCGTCCTCTACGTCCACCACCGGAGCAAGGGTTGCATCATCGATCAGGGTATTGCCCTCTAGAATGATTTTTTTTACGAAAAAAGTCGGACCCGCTCCTGGATCCTCCAGCTTTCTACTATCCTCAATTATAATTTCTGGAGGTTTTTCTTCCGGTGGGGGAGCAAACACGGGACGTGATTGCTCTAGAGATTTTTCAAG
>CAJWLY010000008.1 GCA_913043155.1 uncultured Nitrospinaceae bacterium
TCTTTTTAAGCAACGGTATCATGAGGCGAAAGCGTTCGGCGAGAAAAATCCGAAGTCCTATCTCGTGCTGGAACCGGGCCGCTATTTTAATTATTTTGAATTGTCCCCGCGTAGCGAGAAGTACCTTAACTTTTCCCAGGATGGAGGAAAATATTTTGCCGAGGACAGTTATGAACTGGATCCGCGGATTGATAATCGTAACGTGAAGTTGCAGTTTTATCCCTTCGAACTGGATACAGAAAAGCAGGCTTCTATTTTCGAATATACGTATTACTTTGATGAAAAGCAGAGGGGGGAGGAAGACCAGAAACTTGATGCCGAAAAGAGCGATATGCTTGTCGCCTTTAATCGGGCTTTTCCGGAATTGTACAAGGCCTTGAAGAGTCGGTACAAGGAGGCCAAAAAAGTCGGTGAGGAGCTGCTGGAATCAGGCTCCAAGATGCTGGCTTTCGAGAAAAAAATCAAACCCAACGACCCGTGCTCATGTGGCTCGGGTAAAAAATTTAAGAAGTGTTGTGCGAACAAGCTGAACTGAGTGTATTCGCGAACTCTTTGAAAATTTGTTTTTATGGGGTTGCAGCGAAACCGTCAATATAGGACGTTTGAATAATGGCTAACAAAGAAAGAAAAGTTAAAAAAGTTCAAGCCAGGCATATTCTGATTGGGAAGCAGGAGCTGGCGGAGGAATTAAAAAAGCGGATTGATGCCGGCGAGGATTTTTCCGCGCTAGCCGAGGAATATAGTGAGTGTCCGTCAAAGAAACGTGGCGGTGATCTGGGATGGTTTGGTAAGGGCGCTATGGTCCGGCCTTTCGAGGTGGCGGCTTTTTCCGCAGAGGAAGGAGCAGTGGTTGGGCCTGTGAAAACAGAATTCGGCTGGCACTTGATTTATGTTTATGAGGTTCAGGATGATATCGATCCAAATGCGGGTCCGCCTACCGGAGACGAGGATGCCGATGAAAAAACTTTACGCACAGTTGCCGAAAACTATGCCCACGAGTTTATGATGCTTGGTTACTCAAGCAAGAAGGTCTTGAGCCTTTTCACCAGTTCCCATTTCAAGTCAGCCAATGCGGTTTATAATGTGCTGGGAGTAGATGAGATTAATAAGATCATTGCCAAGGTGTTTGGCCAACCGGAAATGGAAAAAGGCGAGGCTGAGGTGGGATCCTCAGAGAACACAGAAAGTTAGTCGCTGGCATTTTGGCGTATTAAAAAAGGGAGGCGGGTTTTAAAACCGCCTCCCTTTTTTAGTTGACGGGCAATCGTATCTTGAGTTTACAAGGTAACGCTGTGAACGTTCAGGACGTTCGGGGTCTCCCGGAGAGCTTGAAGAGTGTGGGCTGTGGGGGGCAAGTCGATGTTGATCACGGCCACTGCCTGGTCTCCTTCCGCTAAACGCCCCAGGTGGAATCCGGCAATATTAATTTTATTCTTCCCAAGCACATTCCCCACGTTGCCGATTACACCGGGCACGTCCATGTTATTGAGCACAAGCATATTCTGGGATAGCACGGCTTCGAAATGGAACTCGTCAAATTTAACGATCCGCGAGTCCCCCTTGCCGAAGACCGATCCGGTTACACTGTGTTCCCCGCTTTTGGTTTTGGTCGTCACCTGGATGGTGCTCGTGTATTCATGAATCTCGTTGCTTTTGGATTCTTTGACTTCCACCCCGCGTTCCTTGGCGATGAAAGGAGCGTTGACCATGTTGATGCCATCGATGGACCGGGAGAGCATCCCTTTCAGAATAGAGACAGTGACAGGGTCCACCCGCTGTTCGGCGACCTCGCCGTTGTACTGGATTTCAATACCGGAAATCGGGTCGCCCGTAAGCTGTGAGATGAACCTTCCCAAATCTTCCCCCAGTTTCAGGTAGGGCTGGATTTTTTTCAGGGTATCCGCATCGATCGAAGGCATGTTGACGGCGTTGACCACGTTGCCGTGTTTAAGAAAATTGATAATCTGATCGCAAATGGCCACCGCCACCTTATCTTGAGCTTCCTCCGTGGAAGCGCCCAGGTGCGGTGTGCAGATGATTTCGTCAAGTTCTAACAGCGGACTTTCCAGCGGTAGAGGTTCTTTCGTGTACACGTCTAGGGCGGCTTGGGCGACTTTTCCGGACCGGATTGCCTCGATCAGAGCTTGATCGTCGATAAGTGTGCCGCGGGCGCAATTGACAATGCGAAGTCCTGGTTTGACCATGTCGAACTCCGTGGCACCCAGCAACGGTTTGTCGCCCAGGGACGGGGTATGTAGGGTCAGGTAGTCCGACCGTTTCAAAAGGTCGTGAAGCTCCACGATTTCTACACCGATTTTTTCTGCATACTTCTGCGAGATGAAGGGATCGAAAACCAAGATTTTCATGTGGAATCCTTTGGCCCGTTCGGCGACGACGGTTCCGATGCGTCCCAATCCGACGATGCCCAGAGTTTTACCGTGGAGTTCTTTCCCCATGAATTTTTTTGGAGCCCAGGTTTTCTGGTCTTTGAGTGAGGACCGGGCCTGTGGAATATTTCGCGACATTGATAGCATGAGGGCCATCGTGTGTTCGGCAGTCGTGATGACGTTGCCCTCCGGGGCATTCATCACAATGATCCCCTTCTTTCCTGCAACTGCGACATCAATATTGTCAACACCGATACCTGCGCGTCCGATGACTTTGAGGTTTCTTGCCGCTTCTATTACATCGGCGGTGACTTTGGTTGCGCTGCGTACAATCAACCCCTCATAAGAGGGGATGGTTTCGATCAGTTCTTCCTTGGCCATGCCAGTTTTTACGTCGACTTCGATGCCAGATTCTTTTTTGAGAATTTCCACTCCTGCTTGGGAGAGGTTGTCAGCGACAAGAACTTTCATTCGTTAACTCCAAATTGTGATGGCCGGATGTAACCGGCGGTTCCTCTCAATAAGCTTCTAATAATATTTCCTGAGCAGCGGCCACACCTTTTCCAGACCTTCTTCCCTAATATCATTTAGCACTACCCGCACTTTTTCTAACAACACCGTAATGAATCAGACAGATAACATAAAATAGCCATAGATCAAAATATAACTCTTAGGCCTTACGCTTTTCAAAATCCTTCATATAATCAATCAGAGCATCAACGCCAGCTTCAGGCATGGCGTTATAGATACTCGCTCGCATTCCTCCGACTGAACGATGACCTTTTAGGGTGGTTAACCCAACATCCTCAGCACCTGCTAAAAATTCTTTGTCTAAGTCGGCATTGGCCAACACAAATGGCACATTCATCCAAGACCGCGAAGCTTTTTCCACGGGATTACTATAGAAGTTCGAATTATCAATCGCGGCATACAATTTATTGGCCTTGTTTTCGTTCAATTTTGCCATAGCGGAAAGCCCCCCTTGTTTTTTCAACCATTTGAAGACCAAACCCGCCAAATAGAGCGTATACGTCGGAGGAGTATTCAACATCGAATCCGCTTCAGCTTGTTGCGCGTAATCGAAAACACTCGGGGTCGTGGATAACGAATTCCCAATGAGATCATCGCGAACAATTACTAACGTGACGCCCGCTGGTCCAATATTTTTTTGCGCACCCGCATAAATCAGCCCAAAACGACTCACATTGAATGGACGGGATAAAATCGTCGAGGAAAAATCGCCAACCAGTGGCACATCCCCGGTATCAGGAATCCAATGAAATTCCACACCACCTATTGTTTCGTTTGGAGTATAGTGCACATAAGCAGCATCTGAATTCAAAGACCAGTTCTCAAAGGGAGGAATGGTGGTGAATTTATCAGCTTCAGAGGAAGCCGAAACGTTCACCTTGCAATATTTTTTTGCCTCACTAATGGCTTTCTTTCCCCAAGCACCAGTCCAAATATAATCAGCTTTGGTTTTCCCACGAAGCAGATTCATGGGAATTGTTGCAAACTGAGCAGTCGCACCCCCTTGTAAAAACAATACCTTATAATTCTTGGGTACATCCAACAGTTCACGGACATCCTTTTCCGCCTCCTCGTGAACAGATACAAATTCCTTGCCTCTGTGACTCATCTCCATGATCGAAGCCCCAGAACCATGCCAATCCGGCAATTCTTCTTGCGCCTGCTTTAACACGGCTTCTGGTAACATCGCTGGGCCCGCACTGAAATTATATTTTCTGGGCATTACAACATATCTCCTGCTGTTCCAGTGGCAGCAAGAATAAGTACATCTTGCTTGGTTTGAAAAAGATATTTAGCGCTTTCCGCCGCTTCACCAAATATCTCGCTGAACTGAGGTGTTCGGTGATGTTGCATGGGTAGAGCCATTTCCAAGGCAACGTGTTCCGGGACGGGGGTTGGGCCCGGCGCCAATAAATACTTTTTCTTCATTCTGGTTGTTTCCTTATTTTCCCGTAGACCGGGGGATTAAGATAAAATTTCGACCACGAACTCCCAGACTATTTTATCGCACCAAGTTTGGGTACTCTAGTCAAGCATAGCCAAGAAAAACCCACCACAAAAAATCCCTTACCCATCCAAAACAACTGCGTCGTAAAAGAGCTGGGATGCGTCACAAAAACCCCGGCCTTTGGTTCACCCATAACCGTTGAATGTTTAAAGGAGATGCGCGGATGATTTTTCAACCCGGAACCAGACGAGACTCCGGTCGCCCAAAAAACAGGTGGGACCGCCCGTGAATTCCATTGGGGGATTCGAGCATGCAGCGTAAAGCGTTATTTTATAATGCAAATCTCTGAAAAAATCCAATGTTTTTGATGGTCCGACGTAAAAAAAACTCTCTTCACGACGAAGGCATCCCTATTTCTTTGTTTATTAAGACATTATGCTAGGTGTGCGGTAGGGGCCTGATGTCAGGACCTGTGGGCCGTAAAGTGCAATTGCTATTCTCCGCAATTTCTAGGTGGACGCATTAAATCCCCCCCCCTCTCGATTTAATCGCTGGCCTACGATGAGGTATCTTTCCAATATAAATCCAATAAAAACAAATAACTAATAATATGCGTTGGGTTATCGATGAGCATGTTTATGCGACACTTAACCAAGGACTGGCGGGACTGGAATGCGTTTGACGGTGTTGGGGTTTTTGGATAAGATAATGCCACCCAGATAGCCATCTCATTAGACGAGCCCCTGTTGGAGCCCCCTTTTGTAAAGGTCTCTTATGTTCGGATCGGGCTTTAAAAAAATGCGCAGTTTACTGGACTGGGTTCAGTTCAAGGTGGGAGCACTATTTTTCCCGGTCCTCGAGTTGGTATTCCAGTGGTGGGAGAACCGGGATGCGGATGTTCGCAGGCATTTTTATCAAGCATTGAAATGCCGCGATAGCAAGCAGACAGCCATTGCTCTGCTCAACCTGAACATGGTCCTGAATTTGAAACCGGATCATTTCCAAGCACTGGTTTGCCGGGGGCGCTTCTACCTGAAGGAAGGCCGGTGCCAGTTGGCCTCAGAGGATTTTATAAAATCCAACCGGATCAGCACCTATCGCTTCATTCACCACGATTTGCACCGAGAATATCTCCAGTCGGTCAATAAGGATTCCAGGGACTTGAGTTCGTTGGTCGTTAATAATTTCACCGATGCGCTTGAAGCGTTGCATAAAACGGAAGATATTCATCCTGTCCGCGAGCTGAAATCCGCTGACCCGATCTCACCGCTCCCAATGGATCGATCTGCCGTGGAACAGGAGGTGGAAGAAAGCGAGGTCAAGCCTGTTCCCTTTAAAAAGTTTCCCTTTAACACTCGGCGAGAGCGAGAAAAATTCAAGAAACTGGGCCCCATCACCCAGCAGGAAATTGAAGCCACCGATTGGGATCAGTTGGTTGAGGACTTGACTCCCTGACCTGGCTTCGGCGCAGACTTCCCTTTGGTAGGTTCCTGTAAAAGTTTTGTGCCGGGGGTCATCCTGAGTAAATCACCGAAATGTTTCTGGAAGGGGAAGTGCCTTGGTTGTGTGCTCAGGGGTAAACCCCATCGAAGCCCTCGTTTTAGATGGAGAACCCAAGCTTGACCCGTAGGCTGTAAGAGGTTCTTTGTAGCCCGCGACTCCTCAGAGTGATAAAAAAGGTTTCTTTTAGGCAATCCCCTAAATGCATTTATGAATGACGGAAAATTGATCAAGAGGCAGGATATCGAGAAACTCGAACAGTCCGGCCTAGCTTCCTATGCCGTTAAAAGCGGTGACAGTCGGGGACGCCACCACAAGGAACAGGAGCATCCTTACCGGACCCGATTTCAGAGAGACCGTGACCGTATCATTCATTCCTCCGCTTTTCGTCGGCTCGAATACAAAACCCAGGTTTTCGTGTACCACGAAGGTGACTACTACCGCACCCGGCTCACGCATTCCATGGAGGTGGCACAGATTTCCCGGTCCATCTGCAAATCCATGCAACTCAACGAGGACTTGGCGGAAACGATTGCCCTCGCTCATGACCTGGGGCACCCACCTTTCGGCCATACCGGACAGAAAATTCTCAACGGACTAATGAAAGGCTATGGCGGATTCGAACACAACAAGCAGGGGCTTCGCGTTGTCAAACTGCTTGAAAAAAAATATCCGGAATTCAACGGACTCAACCTTACCTGGGAGGTTCTGGAAGGCATTAGCAAACACTCGGTTGATCCGGATAATCCGATCGCGCAGATGAAGGGGTACCGCTTTCCATCTCTTGAGGCCCAGGTCGCCGACTGCGCGGACGGTATCGCCTACAACGCACACGACCTGGACGATGGAATTACTTCCGGCCTCCTAGACCTGGAGCAGGTTCGCAAGCTGGCCCTGTGGCGTGAGCACGAGAAGGAACTGGACCGCCAATACAAAAACCTCGATTTCACACTTAAGAAGTATCAGGTCGTCCGCCGGATCATAAACGATCTCATAACTGACTTCCGTCAGGAGACGCTCAAGCAACTGGAGGTTCAGTCGATCGAAGGAGTTGATGACATCCGGTGTGTAGGAAAACGTATGGCCGGGTTCAGCGTAGAGATAGCTGAAAAAAACGGGGAGCTTAAAAATTTTCTTCACCAGAATGTGTATAATCACCGACGGGTAAAACGCATGGAGTTCAAATCCGAGAGGTACCTCACCGAATTATTTAACGCCTATAAAGCTGACCCGGAACTTTTACCTGAGTCAGCGCAAAAAAACGAAAACGGGGATTCCTTGGAGCGGTGTATTTGCGATTATATTTCCGGTATGACCGACCGTTATGCCATCGGCGAATATAAAAAACTTTTCTCGCCGGATGAAAAGGACTAGAAAAATTCTTACAATGAGATGAAAATGAAATCGGTGCGGGCCATTTGCGTGTTTTGCGCTTCCAGCAAAGCCGTCGACGGAGGGTACCATAAAGCCGCCACTGATCTCGGGCGAGGGATCGGCCGCTTGGGTGTCGAACTGGTTTACGGAGGAGCGGGTATCGGGCTCATGGGCGCCGTGGCGCGCGGGGTACATGAAGAGGGGGGTCGGGTCATCGGGGTCATCCCCGAATTTTTTCTCAAAAAAGAAAAGGAAATCGAATACGCAGAAGCGGACGAATTGGTTGTCACCCGCGACATGCGTGAGCGCAAGGCGATCATGGACAAACGGTCCGACGCCTTCATCGCGCTTCCCGGTGGGATCGGCACTCTGGAAGAGGTTATGGAGATCATGTCGATGAAACAACTCGGCCTGACCAACAAACCTCTGGTGTTCATCAATACGGATGGTTTTTACAACGGGGTGATCTCAAACCTTCAGGAAATGGTCGATCTTAAGTTTGCCAAACAGTCCACCCTCGACCTGTTTGCCGTGTGCCCTGAACCTCAATCCGCCCTCGACCATATTCTCGCCTACCGTCTTCCCAAACCAGAGAGTAAATGGATTTAGAAAATTAGTCGTCAAAAGATGGACCAGTTTTTTGTGATTTTTATAACTGGATGAAGACTGATTATTGCGCTTGGACGATGAGATCGGGGTGGAGGGAGTCTTTGAGAAAGGTTTCGATGTAGCTCAGGGTTCCGGTGGTGGAACTGGGGCAGGTGCCGCAGGCGCCTTGGTAATGAATCTTCACCACGTTGCCTTCGATGCCCAGTACGTCGAGCCCGCCCCCGTCGTTGGCCAAGGCCGGTCGGATGGCCTGGTCGAGCATCGCTTCGATGATGAGAGCCTTTTCCTCCTCATTGCAGTTGGGGAAGTCTTCCTTGTGAAACTTGTCCAGAATCGATTCGGACTCAGCCTCCGCGGGTTTTTCCTCGTCTGGGGTTTCATAAAAGGTGATTTTCTTTTCGATGGTTTCTCCGATTTTTTCAAAAACCGTGTGCCAGCCTACTGTTTCCGATTTGGTGACGGTGACGAAATTTTCCTTGAGATAAATGTTTTCCACCCCAAAGATTTGAAACAACGCCTCGGCAAAGGGATCACCCTTGGCATCCTCGGCGCTTTCAAACGTACGGGTGCCGGATGCGATTACAGGTGCGCTGATGACGAACTGAAATGCGTGCGGGTTGGGAGTGGGTTGGACGCGCAGAACGTGAAACTCACCAGACTTTTCGGAGCCGGACGAGGTGGTGGGCTGATCAGAAACCCCATTGGTTTTTTCCTCAGCGGGGATGCCGAACCATTCTTCAAGCCAATTGCGGAACTTACTCATCGGATTCTCTTCGAGCGTGGGTGGTCAGGGTGAGGCGCCTTGCTGCATGCCTTTTGTTTAATAAACATCATATGAGATGCTTTGTCAAAGAGAAAGGGCTTGCGTGAGGTCGAGGGATGCCGGGGTCTTTTTGAATGCATCGAACCCCTTGCCGTCAAACAATGCCAAGACAACACGTCAGACGCCGATTGATCCCGCGAATAGTCACTGATACCTCCCCCCCTAAACCAGTTTGATTTTCGATTGATTGATGGCGATTTCCATGGCCGGTGAACCCTAGGCTCCGGTCGAGCCGAATCCGTCATCGTTGCGCGAGGTGCCGTCCAATTCATCTACGGGGAGGAAGTTGATGTTTTCTACTTTCTGCACCAAAAGCTGGGCGATGCGGTCGCCGGCCTGGATCGGAAAATCTTCATCCGAGTGATTAAACAGGAGGACTTTGACTTCACCTCGATACTGAGCATCAACCACTCCCGCTCCACAGTCGATAGAGTGGCTGACTGCGAGTCCGCTTCGTGGCCAGATGAGTCCAACATGCCCTTCAGGCAGGGCTAGGCGGAGCCCTGTGGAAACCAGACATTTTCCGCGCGAAGGTACCACAGCCTTTGCTGATGCCATAAGGTCTGCCCCTGCATCTCCGGGGTGGGAATAAGCTGGCACGAACGGCCCCGTTACCTTGCACACTTTTCGTGTGGATGAATCCATGGCATACCCCTGACGTATACAGGTTGATCGGGAAGCTCACTATAATCGAAGTGGACCGGTCGAGCAAGGTGGAGCTGGTGGGAGGAAAGCGAAAAAAATATCGGCCTAAAGGTGATCGAAAAGCCCGCCCCGGCAGAACCCTGGAACCTTGACTTAAGGCAGTCAAACACTGCAAAAAACCCTTAACATCCTGCCCTTGACGGAGCTGAGAAGCCTTAAATCAAAATCCCGCCGCGGGCGGGCTCTAAAAACCAAAGAGAGGAGGCGGGTTACTATTCCATCGCGCGGAACGAAACGAACCGCAGACGATGGGCAAAAGAGTTCCCATGGTACGCCGCTTGGGGGAAAATCCGTTCGCCGATGATGCTAAGAAGGTTCGGCCGACGCTCACTGCATTTGGGGGATTGGGAAGGGGACTGAAGCTTGAGTGCTTCCCACCGGCAACAGCGCCGGTCATGTCCAAATTTAGGGGACGCACCGTACCATCCATGGGAACACCTTTCCTAGTAACCCGCCGTAGGTGGGTTTCAGAATCGTCTAGCTTGTCGCACTGCATCTCTTTAATGCCTTCCACTATTCATCGTCCTCTATATTTACTGAGAGAAGAAGCCTGAATCTAATTAGGCAGACCATATCCTTTATATTGTATGTCGAGCAAACGCTAGCACCACATATTGTGCCTGTCAAGGCATAAATTTTAAGTCAGGGGGCGTTTTCTAATAAATTCTTATAATTCAGTATGTTATGATGTAAAAAACTTTTTGTCTTCTGCCAAGGTGAGGGTGATAATACTACCTGTCGGGTACTGAAGTATCACAGCGGCTGTATATAGTAGTCTAGGGAAGGGAAGAGCGGGGTGGGTAAAGGTTTGGAGGCTAAATTCAGCCCGTGGAGAGTTTCCTCTTGAATTTATCGATATTATCTGGGATCTCGTCCAGAAACCGTTTTTTGATGGTATAGGTCCCTAATTTTTCGCCTACCCTCGAATAGTGAAGCCTTGGAAAGTCCGGCACCGGATTGCCCACCTCCACGTGACCTTGGGTTTGGTTGTTTTTATCCCATAAATAAACCATGAGCCGGGGGTGGTTGAACCCTGTGACCTCATCGTCGGGAGGGGATGAAACGATGGATTCAAATTCCAAGGCGTTCAGCGTCCAGAGGATGTCGTTACCGATGAACCCCTGGATGGGGTCGACTCGTTCGGGCTGGGTGAGGCGCCATCCCGTTCCAGACCTTTTCAATTCGAAGGTCTGGTTTGGATAGCGAACTTCGATCCGTTCGATTTCCTCCTTCTTGAACCCGAGGAGTGTCCGGTCTTTCAAGTCGTGTAGGGAACGAAATATTTTTTCCACATCTGTCGTCTTAAGGGTAAACACGGCCTTCTCACCCGTACGCTGTGCAAAATGGTGGGTTTTTTCCGTGGTTAACTCGCCCAGACTGAGCGACCAATCCTTTCCGTTTTTGTCGGTTACGATCAATTTTTTTTTGGGTGGACCCAAGCCGAAGGGCTTGAGGTCTGTTGTGGATGTTTTGATGAACTCCACGACACGGATGTCCTTCAAATCAAACAGTAGGTTGTTGACCGCTGCCGAGTTAGCGTGCTCTTTAACCGGATGCTCAAGGGTCCATTTCTGTTTATCTTCCTCGTTGCGAACGATGCGGATATCTTCACCTTCAGCACGAATAGCGAGTGAAGCCACCTCATCCTCTTTGAGGTCGAGGAGGGTTTTCTTCATGAAATCCACTAGGCGACTGTTGTTCAACCTGTCAAAGAACTCCCTGTCAATAGCGAAGACATTTTCTCCACTCACAGTTTTCGCGTAGTACCCCTCGTCTTTTTCGATGCCGACCAGCAGGGAAAATGGTGTATCTGATTTTGAATCGGTCAGGATCAGGCGAAGTGTGGGCTGATCCAATCCAAAAGGAGCCAGAGTTTCCGGTTGTTCATCGATAAACTTTTTGATACGAGCTGCCCGTATGGTGTTGATGAGGTTCAGAATTTCATCCGCATCCCCCCGTGCGGTGCTGACTCCTTCCGATAAGTTCCAGGTGTCCTCTTGTTTTTCGAAGATCAGGGTTTTCCCGTTACGTACACATTCCAACTTAATAACCTGCGAAGTATCGAATGTGAGAATGGCCTTATCGCGCAGTTCATAAACCGAGAGATCCAGTTGGTTCCGCGCAATACTTGCGGTCAGAACCTTCTCTTCACCGGCTCGCGTCAGATAAATTTTACCTCCCATCGGGTGGTCATCACCGATACGGATCCCTTTCTCTTTTCCGTTTTTTAAGGAAAGGGAGATTTGCAGGGAAGGGGTATCCAGGCCAAATACTGAGATATCTGCAGGTGTTTCTTCAACTACCCTGGCGAAATTAAGTTGCTTGAGAAGGGAAAGAAAGTTTGAAACGGTGGTCGAGTCGCCCGAAGCCTCGACGGGTTCGGTCATTTTCCATTCGTTAGCACCGACTTGTTTTAATATAATCGGACCATTCTTTCCAGAGAGGGTCAGCGACGTCACGTCTTCCGCCTCAAATAGGAGAACTTTTTCCGATCGGGCCTTTTCTTCCTTTTGACGTTTTTCAGTAGGGACGTCGACCAGGAAATGATAAAGAACGAGGCCGATGAAGGCTGCGGTCAGCCAGATCGTTCCTTTAAACTTCATAGGCGGCGTCTCCTCCACCACTTCCGTGCTCCCACGAACAGGACGCAGATGGGAACGATGATGGTTCCCAGTGTGAAGATGAAGATTCCCTGTGCCCGCGTGAGCATGAGCGGGGTGTTCTTTCGCTCTTTGGGGCGAATGGAAATGAGGTTTTCTTCCTCGGCGAGATAGGATGCCGTATTGAGAAATAGATCGCCGTTTCCGGAAAAATTGAAATATTGGTTACTTGCGAAATCGGAATCACCAATGACCATCAGGTTGGCACGCTTGGCGCTCTTTTTTGTTACATCCGACTCTTGTTCTTTGCCGTGATCTTTGTCCTGCGTTGCGTTTCCTACAGCAATTTCCCGGCTGGCAAAGGCGGCTATTGGAACGGGTCCTTTCAAATCTATTCCCTCATTGAACTGGGCTTTACCCGCGTTGATGGCAGCCATATCCGTTTCACCCCAACTGTTGACCCCGGTCTGTAGGATTTCAGTGACCTTGATCCCTTCCGCCGTGCCCGGTTTCACCGCGCGTAAAAGAGGGAAGATTGTGGCGAGGGTAAAATCCCGGGTGATTTCATGAACCACGTACTGGCTAACAACCGGCGCGGTATAATCCCCGCCAAACAATTTGGATAAGGGATCAATAACAAGAGTTTCAGGCACTTCGATCCCCCATCGTTTTAGTAGTTCCTCCATCCCGAACTCCGACTGTGGGTCGACAAGTAAAAAGATCGACCCGCCTTCGTTGAGATAGGTCTCGATGATTTCCTGTTCTTCCGCAAGCACAGGTTTTTCCGGCCCGGGGATCACCAGAAGCTGTGTGTCTGCGGGGATTTCTCCTGTTTGCAAGAGGAGCAGTTTTTCCACTTTGAACCCGTCTCGTTCCAAAGCTTCTTTTGCGGTGGACAGGCCCGGGTTGTCGGAATCGTCGATACGCTTTTCGCCGTGGCCATCCAGAAATCGAATCACTTTTTGTTCGTCCTTGATAACTTTAAGGATTCCATTGACAAGGTTTTCTTCATTAGGGTCTTTTATCTTGGACTCCTTTTTACCGCTTTCGAGAACCACGGTTCCATAGGTAGTGATGCCATATTGTTTGGTGATGGCTGGGCTTTTGTCTGGGTCGACGTAAGATAGGTCGATTTTATCTGAAAGTTCCAGGAAACTTTGCACCTGATCCTGGAACACATTCTTTCCCTGTGATTCCGTTTGAAAGAATGCTGTCATCTTGACTTCTCTTGGAAGCGATCTGAGTACCTTCTCGGTTTGTGGCGATAGGGTATAGAAGCCGGTCTCGGTGAAGTCGAACTGCTGTTTATGCCGGAAAGCGATCAGGTTGACGAAAATCAGAATACCGAGAAATACCGAGAGCAGGATTAGGGAGTTGGTCCCGTGTACGGCGATACGGGTTTTCATGGCGCGGACAACGGTTCTTCTTTCCACGATGCCGAAGAACAAGCCGTTTAGAGCCGCTAAACCCAGAAGCACGAATGTAGGTGTTGCCTGGTCAGGTGCGATGACGTATATGAATAATCCGCTGAATGCGAAAAACAGTGCGAGCCAAGCGGCGATACGGGAGGTGGTTTTCATTACGTTACCTCCACCTTGATGATTCGAGCACTCGATAGGTTAGAAACAGCCCGAAAAGGATGAACGAAAAATAATAAATCAGATCACTCGTGTCCATCAGCCCTTTAAGAAAATGCTCCAGGTGCGTGATGAGTGAAAGGTATTCCAGCACCTGTCCCAGACCGGGTCCCGCAGCCTGAGCACCCCAACCAATGATCCACATGAATAGAGCCAGCCCAAAGCTGATGACAGCCGCAATGATTTGGTTGTCCGTCAGCGAAGACGCAAACAGACCCATTGAAACGTAGCACCCTGACATGAGGAGCATGCCCAGGTAACCGGTGAGGATGGGCCCGGCTTCAGGCTGACCGACCAACATCAGGTATCCGGTCGAGTAAGCCGAGAGCAGGATCATCACCCCTACCACGGTCATGCAGGCTAGAAACTTGCCGAGAATAATTTCCCTCAGGTGAACTGGCGAAGATAAAAGGAGAGGGAAGGTTTTCGCTCTTCTTTCTTCAGCGAAACTCCGCATCGTGATCAGTGGGATGATGAGAAGCAGGATGACCGCCGTATTGTGGAATGAGGGTTCGATTACCATCTCATTCAGGTTCAGTCCAGCAGCCATACCGCGAAACTGCTGCGACTGAAAGCTTTGAAGGCTGAAAAAACTAAGGATGTTGGAAAAAATAAATCCGTAAAGAATCAGAAAGACCGTGGTCACAACATAAAATACAGGTGAACTGAAAAACGAACCCAGATCTCTTTTGGCGACGATCCATGTGTTCTTCATAGGTTCACCTCGTTTTCTTCCAAAGTCAGTTTGAGGAAGATGTCTTCCAGTGTCACCGAAGCAGGGGTGAGTTCGACGATGCCCCAGCCTTGGTCCAGAGCCAGTTTGGCGACGGCGTCCTGAATATTAGCGTGTGGTTCGCATTCGATGACGAACTGTTCGTCTTCTTGCTGAGTGACTGCGACAACTCTGCTCAACGCGTTCAGTTTATCGATGGTCCCGACGTCGGCCTGCCGCACTCTCAAAAATAATCGGTCTCCCTTGCGTAACCGGGCGGTCAGAGCTTCTAGGGAATCAACCGCAGCGATTTCCCCGTCGTTTAGAATGATGACCCGTTTACAGATTTGCGTGATTTCGGGAAGAATGTGAGAGCTCAGGATAATCGTGTGCGATGCGGCCAGCTCCTGGATCAGCTTTCGGATTTCGATAATCTGAATTGGGTCCAACCCGATGGTTGGTTCATCAAGGATGAGAATATCCGGGTCATGTATCAGGGCCTGTGCAATTCCGACCCGTTGCTGAAAACCTTTAGACAGGCGGCCGACGATCCGGTTGCGGACCTCCGTGAGAGAACATTTTTCAACTACTCGATCTACCGCCAGGGCAGTGTGGGTTTTAGGAACGTTGCGGATTCTTGCGGCAAATGCCAAGTAATCTGAAATCACCATATCGGAATACAGGGGAGGTGTTTCAGGAAGGTAGCCGATGAGTTTTCGGATTTCTAGCGACTGCTCGAAAACATCGAGCCCGCAGATCCGCGCGGTGCCGCTTGAGGCGGGCATAATGCAGGCAAGAATGTTCATCGTTGTAGTTTTCCCGGCTCCGTTTGGACCTAGGAATCCGATGACCTCACCCTTTTTGATCTGGAATGACAGGTTTCGGATCGCCTCACGAGGACCATACGATTTGGAGAGCTGATCTACTTCAATCATACAAAACCTTTGAACCGCAGAGTGTCCTGGCCGAAAAAAACAGAAAGAGGAAACACCGAAGAACTATATAAAGAAGTTTTAAGAAATTTTTCAATGGAAAAACCTAGCATAAAAAAACAGTTTTTTTAAATAAAAAATTTTTAATCTTAATGATTATGAGGTGGTTTGGGTTCGGCTCACCGTAAACAGTGCTTCAGCTTTTCTTTCTAAGGTTGTGAGTAGATTTTTTGAGGGGAAAACGGGAGTGGTTAGAACGAGGAGCCGAAATTGGTCGCCGCTTTGAGGTGATTAATGATATGCTCGACCAGCGAAATACCCATCAGATGGGGCTGGGGTTTCCCCGAAGGCGGACGAAATGCATTGGGGCCTATACGGCAGTGGCGCTTCGAACCATGGTCTGGATACGATTATGCATGTAGGTGTTATTCCGTCGGTTCCCGACAAATTTATAATGTTCAGCACAGTGTGAATGAAACGACCTGTTCGGTTAAAAAAAGGCGATGCTGTGGGCGTGGTTGCGCCGGCAGGGGTGGTCGATCCAGAGATTCTTGAAAAAGGGCTCGGGTCGCTTAAACGTATGGGGTTTTGTCCTGTGGTGGCTGGGCATGTTTGCTCCAGGGACCGGTATTTTGCAGGAACCGACGAAGAGAGGGCAGGGGACCTGCAGACCTTGTTCGAAAATCCGGAGATCAAAGGTATCTTTTGCGCTCGAGGCGGCTATGGTGCGAACCGGATTCTTTCCCACTTGAATCCTGTAATAATCCGAAAAAATCCAAAAGTCTTTGTGGGATCCAGCGACATTACCCTGTTACTGTTGTTTCTCGTTCAACAATGTTCTCTGGTAGCGTTTCACGGCCCTATGGTCGCGGGCAATTTTGGACGCTACCCCATGTCAAGATCCAAGTCTCAGTTCCGGGCGATTCTTTCGGGAGACAGGAAAGGAAAGCGGCTTACCGCCAGGAGTGCTCGCGTTTTCAGATCGGGTACGGCCGAGGGAAAGGTGACGGGAGGCTGCCTTACTCTATTGTGCCGCTCACTCGGTACTCCGTGGGAAGTTAAATCCCGCAACCGCATCCTTCTGATTGAAGATGTCAATGAACCGCTTTACCGGATCGATGGCATGCTCTGGCAATTGAAACAGGCCGGAAAGTTTAAGGGAGTTCGTGGAATTGTATTCGGGGAAATGGTCAACTGCCTTCCTTCGGGTTACGCGGACGGGTCGTTCAAGGATGTTTTGCATGATGTCTTTGCCGACAGTTCTTTCCCTATATTGATGAATTTCCCTTCGGGGCATGGACAGGAAATGCTCACCCTGCCGATTGGAGTTAGCGCCAAGCTGGATGCCAAGGCAAAAACCCTTGATTTCGAAAACTGCGGAGTATTGTGAATGATGAGGGGGTTATAACCGGACTGCGACCCCTTTCGCCTTCAGATACTTTTTCGTTTCCCCGATCGTGAATTCCTTGAAGTGAAAGATGGACGCGGCCAAAACGGCGTCGGCTTTGCCTTGAACGATCCCTTCGAAAAGGTGTTCCAGTGTTCCCGCCCCACCTGAAGCGATTAGGGGGATAGTGAGAGATTCGGAAATGAAACGGTTGAGTTCCAGGTCGTATCCTTTTTTTGTTCCATCGCGATCCATGCTGGTAACGAGTACTTCTCCGGCGCCGTAAATTTCCATGAGTCTAGCCCAGCGCACGGCATGGATTCCTGTAGGGTTCCTCCCCCCATGGGTGAAAACTTCGAATATGGGCTCCGGTTCGTTTTCTGTCAGGAACAGGTCAGGGTGCTGGTCGCACCAGGGTAATTTGGACTCGGCCGCTTTTGTTTCGAGGACCACTCGTTTGGCGTCGATGGCGACGACGATGCACTGGCTTCCGAAGCGCCCGGCCGCAGTACGGACAAATTCCGGGTCGTGCACTGCCGCGGTGTTGATAGCAACTTTATCAGCGCCTGCGTTGAGAAGGTTGCGAATGTCCTCCAAGGTGCGAACCCCGCCGCCCACAGTGAGGGGCATGAAAACTTTTTCGGCGGTATGGGCTACAACGTCCAAAATGATGTCTCGTTTTTCATGCGAGGCGGTAATGTCGAGGAAGGTTAGTTCATCAGCACCTTCTTTTTCGTAGGCGGCAGCGATTTCTACGGGGTCGCCGGCGTCGCGCAGGTTGACGAAATTGACTCCCTTGACCACTCTGCCATCTTTAACGTCGAGACAGGGAATGATCCGTTTAGCCAGCATGGCGGTCCAGCAACTTCAGGGTTTGGGGGTAGGTGATGTTTTTGTCGTAGAGCGCTTTTCCGATGATGATGCCTGCGATGCCGTTGGGTTCAAGGGCTAGGAGATCTTCGACATCCTTGAGCCGACTCACGCCTCCGGAGGCGATCACGGGCAGGCTTGTGTGGTCTACGAATTCGCGGATGCTTTTCAGGTTGGGGCCTTGAAGCATTCCGTCACGACTGATATCGGTGAAGATGTACCCCGACACGCCACAGGTTTCCAGTTGGCGAGCGAGGTCGGTGGCTTTTTTGTCTGAAACTTCCACCCACCCTTTTACAGCGACATTTCCGTCGCGCGCATCGATCCCCACCATGATTTTACCTGGGAATTCCCTGCAGGCGTCGGCGACGAATTTGGGGTCCTCCTGTGCGACGGTTCCCAGGATCACCCGGTAGGCGCCGGCGTTGATATAGGATTCGATGGTTTGGAGATTACGGATGCCTCCCCCAACCTGAATATCGACGGAACTGTTGTAAATAATTTTTTTAACGATATCGGCGTTGGCTGGTTGGCCGTTGAAGGCACCATCCAGATCAACCACATGGACGAGTGATGCCCCTTCTTCACCCCAATGGCAGGCCATGGCGACCGGGTCGTCAGAGTAGACGGTTTCCTGGTCGGCCAGCCCTTGGGATAGGCGGACGCAACGTCCCTCCTTGATGTCGACAGCGGGTATAATTTTCACTGCTTGCGTATTTTTTTAGGGATCAAATGACCTAGTTTCTACGGAGGAATAATATCAGATTTTAGTTTTTCATGGTTTTTTTATTATTCGGATACGCGACAGGCATGGAGCGCATTTAGAAATTCTATTCTCAGTTATGTTAAGGTGAAACCGTATTAAAAATATTCTCGGTGTGAAATGGAATTTCGACCGGGAAGAGTTAGGCGATCACAATCTGTTTTTACTGGTGAATGAATGACAGCAAGTCCTCTTTCTGCAAGAGCCCAAAGGGAGCGGGAAGCCTATGACCAGGGGTTGAGAAGAGATGGGTACATGCGGATGTTCAGCCATACCTGCCACCTGTTTTTGCAACGGCGAGATCAGATCATTCGCCAGGAATTACAGTATGCCGATGGAAAGAAGGTGCTGGAGTTAGGATCAATTTCCTGGGGTAGCTGGATAGAAAAAAACCATATCCGGCCAAGTGAACTACATTGCATCAACATATCCCAGGAAGAACTCAATCAGGGAATCGAGGGCGCTCGTGATTCCTCGGTTAAACCACATTTCCGGTTAATGGATGCACACCACTTGGAATTCCAAGACGAATGTTTTGATCTGGTGTTTGGTTGTGCCATCCTTCATCATCTGGATTTCGTTAAAGCGTTGGACGAGATTCGGCGTGTTCTCAAACCGGGTGGACGAATCTTGTTTGTCGAACCGATGGGAGTCAACCCCATAGGTAAACTAGTACGGGCCATGACTCCTTTTGCGCGGACGGTCGATGAAAAACCACTGACGCTGAAGGAACTCACCGAGTTGGAGCAGCGCTTCGGTACTCGTTATTACTTTGAAGAGTTGTTCTCAGTTCCTTTGGGTGTTTTGTCCGGACTGCTGTTTAGAAGTCCGGAAAATTGGCTGACGCGATTTGCGTTTAAAATTGATTTAGCCTTGGAACGGATATTCCCTCCTTTGCGTCCTTTTTTTAGGCATGTGCTGGTGACGGGAACAAGAAAATGAACCGTTAAAAACCGGCGATTCCTAGACGGTGATCAATAAGAACTTCGCCTTTCTTGGTTGAATGAAGGTTTTTTTTTAGACCAAATTCTTCACGCTCTTGACAAGATGGATCGGTGGGACAGGTTTTGACGTTTGTGGTAGACATAGGCGTGAAAAACAAAGGTTGCAGGAGTTAACTAACCTTAGTGCCGTGGGGTAAAGGCAAAAATTCTATGAAGGTAAGTAAAACAGGTTTGGATGGGGTATTGGTCATCGAACCGAAAGTGTTCCGGGATTCTCGGGGGATATTTTATGAATCTTATTCAGGGAAAAAATATAAGGAACACGGTATTCCCAATCACTTTGTTCAGGATAACCATTCGGTATCGACCCAGGGGACTGTGCGGGGACTGCATTACCAGGTGAACCCGGGACAAGCCAAGCTGGTGCGGGTTACCCGGGGCGAGGTGTTCGACGTGGTGGTGGATATCCGGAAGGATTCACCCACGCGCGGTAAATGGTGGGGTACCCGTCTTTCAGAAACGAACTATCTCCAATTGTACATCCCTGTAGGGTTTGCGCACGGGTTTTGCGTTTTAAGCGAATCAGCCGAATTTCTGTATAAATGTTCCGACTACTACTCTCCCGAAAATGAGCGCGGAATCATCTGGAACGATCCGGACCTCGCTATTGACTGGCCCGCTGAACAACCCATCCTTTCCGAAAAAGACCAAACTCATCCCCGTTTCCGGGATATTTAAATTTTTTGCTTAAACAAGTTACTAGGTGATGTGAACAATTTGGATGTTTTCGGGTTCGGTTGTCTTGGGGCGAATAAATGAAAGCCCGGACGAGTTTTATTTCCGTCCGGGCTTGCTTTGTAAGATAAAACGATTATAGGTCGGGTTGCGGGGTCATTCGCAGGTAAGGTTTGACCTCCTTGAACCCTTTTGGAAACTTCGCAGGGATGTCCTCGGTTTTGATCGCCGGAACCACCACGCAGTCGTCGCCGCGCTTCCAGTCGGCGGGGGTGGCCACTTGGTAATTGGCTGTCAACTGAAGTGAATCGACCACCCGAAGAATTTCATCGAAGTTCCTGCCCGTTGAAGCTGGATAGGTCAACTGTAGTTTTACTTTCTTATCCGGACCAATGATGAATACCGTGCGAACGGTCAGATTATCCAGCGCATTCGGATGAATCATGTCATACATCGTGGCTACCTTGCGGTCGGGATCTGCGATGATCGGGTAGTTCATCGTGCAGTTTTGCGTCTCGTTGATGTCGCCGATCCATCCTTTGTGTGATTCTAGGTCATCGACGCTGACGGCGATCATCTTGACGTTGCGTTTTTCAAATTCTGGTTTTAAGTTGGCGACGCGGCCAAGCTCGGTAGTGCAGACTGGAGTGTAATCTTTCGGGTGTGAAAACAGGATGCCCCAACCGTCACCCAGCCACTTATGAAATTCGATAGTGCCCTCTGTCGTCTCCGCGGTGAAGTCCGGAGTCGTATCACCTAATCTTATAGCCATGATAGTTTCCTTTCCATGTCGAGTTTGTAATACAAGTTCTGGTTTTTTTTAAAGAAAGAAGGACCCGTCTATCAAAAGAGATCGTTTCCCAGGAAGCAACTGCCTGATTTCCCCTTAAGTGCCGGGGCATTTATTGACAGCAGCTCCCCCTTCCAAAGTATCCAGAAGTTATTGTAAAATCAACTTCCAAGAGAATATGGCTTCGGTCTATAAATTATAGCACAAGGTGAGCACTGGAACTAAAATTCCAAACGCTTAAATAATTGCTAATTAAGGACTTTGCTTAAAATGGAAAAGGCGACAACTCCTGATAGTTATGATGTGTTGGGGGCGCTTGCAGATCTAAAAAATTTAGCTTGATTCACCCCGGAAAGCAGGTTGTTCCCATGCAGGATATGCAGGAGAAAATTGAACAGACATTGCATCTTATGCTGATGCTCTGGGCGCTGTTTATGATTGCCCTGTATGCCTGCTCGTTTCTGGCCGAGTATCATTTCCCCGGTACACGGGAAGAGATGCTTCCGGGAGAGAAGATGTTGGAGAATTTGCAGAAAGTATTTTTTTTCGCACTGATGGGGATGGGGTTTCTAATCGACCTTGTTCGCATGCGTCGGGATCGGGGTCAGGCTTTCTTATTTCTGGTGCTGTCGCTAGCCGTAGGCGGATTTGCCGGTGGAGTGGGCGCCCTGCAGTATCGGGCTTTGGCATTTTTATTTGAGGGCGGGTGAGACGGCGCGCCGCCCGATTGACTCAGACTATGCGAAATGATAATTTGACAGGGATTTCTGCATACAATCAAAATAACTGGGCCGTTAGCTCAACTGGCAGAGCAACTGACTCTTAATCAGTAGGTCCTCGGTTCGATCCCGAGACGGCCCACCATTTAAAACAATGGGTTACAGTTTAGGCTGTAGCCCATTTTTGCTTGAAGTTAGCATATAAGTTAGCAATTTGTCCGGGTTAGGTGTTATGAGATGAGGCACAAAGCAGGGCAGTCATCCGGAAATAGGTTCGGCAAAGTCTTGTGCAAAGGTACCCCCACCCCCAAGTAGGAGTCCCATGGGTGTACCTCCCTTAATATATGTATGGGTTGTCTGGGAGAAAAATTTTGTTGGAATTTTCTAGATCAACTCTAGCGACCAATCCTACCCAACAAGGGGAAACTCCCCGTTTAACGCCTTGTGGGGCCTGTGGCGGGACAAAGTGTCACCCCGCATATATGTCAAAAGTCTAGCTGTTTTTCGCCGCCGCGTACCCGCAGTAGCCCTATCCCACG
>CAJWLY010000009.1 GCA_913043155.1 uncultured Nitrospinaceae bacterium
CGCTCCAGCCGCCTAGGAGCGAGGATAAGGACCAGATTGTCGTAGCGCTTTCTCAGCCTGCGGTGCACATCGAGAACCGTTTCCTCTTCGCCTTCGTGAGTACTGCCCGCCACCCAGATCAAGGCACCCGGAGTTATTCGCATTCGTTCCAGTACGCGCTCCCGTTTTCCCGGAGAAGGCGTGGGCAGCACATCGTATTTGGGATCGCCGATTACCATGAATCGCGATTCATCGACACCCAACGACTCGAGCCTACCTTGGCCGTACGGATCCTGCATGCACAGGACCGTAAACCGGTTGAACGTGCTTGAGAAGAACGATTTGAACATTTTATAGAATCGCATGGAACGGCTGGAAACCCGGCCATTAAACAAAAGCATGCGCACCCCTTTTGTTTGAAGGAGGTGTATGAAGCCCGGCCAGAACCCGGTATCGACCAACACGAATAGGTCCGGCCGAACTCGGTTCACGGCGGTCCAGGTACAGGGTAGGCAATCGAGCGGATGAAAGAAAAGTGCGTCGAGCTTAGGAAGCTTTAGTTTCGCAGCTTCGTACCCTGAGTCCGTCGTCACCGAAAGAACAATACGGTCTTGGGGTCGTATTTGCCGAAGATGTTGTAGAACAGGGGTCACCGCGGCCACCTCGCCCAACGAAACTGCGTGGACCCAGATGGTCTTTCTCACGCCCGCCGGCTCACTGTCCATCGGCACTCGGCCAAAGTGGTCGGAAAACCTGCGCCATTTGTGCCGGCTGAACAGGGAAAAAAGCGCAAAACAGGGGGCGACAATCAGAACCGCAAATATCGAAATGAGATGGTAAATGTAAATCATAAACGGAAACAGAAAACCGAAAACGGGAAACCGAGAAATTCAAAACTTTCTTTTCAGATCTTAATTAAATTTCCCGACATCGCCAAAATCTTTATGCTCTTTTCCAAGCTGTCATCGGTTACCAGTTGACCTAAAAGGTCACGCTTAGTAATCAGGTAACGTCGCTTTCTTAGTTCACTGCAAGAAGCTTTTACAATATTAAAAAAACAAACTCCTTATTTGGTTTCCAAGCAACTCATCAGCGCAATCGTCTTTTCAACCGCACCACGGTTGCTGACAATGGTATTCCACGCCGACTGTCCGCGTCGACACCGCTGCTCCGGATCCATCAGCAACCGGTGAAGCGCGTCATGCAACTGGGCCGGATGGTCGATCTGGATCCCGCCCCCCGATCTCACTAGCAAGCAAGCCTCTTCCTCGAAATTGTTCATATGCCTGCCAAAGATCACGGGAAGCCCATACCCCGCCGGTTCCAGAATGTTTTGGCCGCCGAAACGCGGATTGAATCCACCCCCGACAAATGCAAGGGTCGCGTTGGCATAATACTTGTTCAACTCACCCATTTCGTCGAGCAGAACAAGCGCGGGAGTTTCCGTTTCACCGAGTCGGGAGTGAAGCTTGAACTCCACCCCGTACTCCCGGATCAAGTCCTCCACTTCACGACACCGTTCAAGATGGCGCGGGGCAATGACAAAACGGAGGTTCGGGTGACCTCCGCGCAGCTTCAGAATCGCTTCCATCACAGGCCCCTCATCACCGGGCCGCGTTGACCCGAATACGATGAGATTAGAACCGGATGCCGGCCCACTTTCCGGGGGCGCATTGACATCAGAAAGAAGCGCATCGAACTTGATGTTGCCGTTAACCCGGACCTTATCCAGCGCAACGCCTAAATCAAGCAACCGATCGGCATCGGTTTGTGTGCGCACAGAAAAAAAGGACACGCCCGCTGCCAGCCAGCGAAATATAAAAGGAAACTTTCCATACCAGTCCACAGACTTTTGTGAGATGCGTCCGTTGGCAAGCAGAACCGGAATTCTACGCCGTCTGCATCCGTCAAGAAGTCCCGGCCACATTTCGGCCTCTATAAGGACAAGGAGCGATGGGTGCAAGCGGTCGAACACTTTGTTGAGCCACAGGGGAGAATCTGGGGGCATGCGGAACACCGGACCCAGCCCTTCCTTTTGCGCTTGGGCAAATCCGGTCGGGGTAAACGTGGACACGATGATGGGACGCGTCTCGCCTTTTTCCTGCAGCGCAGTGATCAGAATTTTTGCTATCCGTACTTCGCCTACCGAAGCCGCATGAATCCACAAACAACCGGGGAACGATCCAATATCCTTTGCTCCGCAAACCCGTCCTACGATATCGGCCCTGAAACTAGGATCGAAAACCATTCGCAAAACAATGAAAGGGAATGCGGCTAGGATGGCAAGACTGATGGTGGTATGATAAAAAAAACTCATATGAATTGAGAGTATACCCAATTTGAGAGGTGCCAGCGGGTTAAATTTATGAGATTTGAAAGGCTTTATTACCGAGTCATTTCCACAGAGCGGAAGTTTTACCATTTCCCGATGTACCTGATCCTCAAGGTGATCTCAGGATTCTATTTCTGGGGCCATTGCTTTCGCCTGTGGGCCTACCGCTTTGGCTTGTTCCCCACCCACAAGCTAGATTGTCGGGTCATCAGCGTCGGCAATTTAACCTTGGGCGGTACCGGGAAAACGCCTGTCGTTATGATGATTGCCGAAACCCTTCGCGGGAACGGACACAAGCCCGGCATTCTTACTCGGGGATATGGGGGCAATTCTAAAAAAGAGGTCAATATCGTCTGCGACGGAAAAAACGTTCTGCTTTCTCCGGAGGTTGCCGGAGACGAAGCGGTAATGATGGCCGAGCGGCTCAAAAATGTCCCGATCCTAACCGGAAGCGACCGCTACCAGACGGGGCGTTACGCAATCGAACATTTCGGTGTAGATACGATCATCCTCGATGACGGATTTCAGCATCTCGGATTGAAACGCGACACGAATATCCTGCTATTCGATCACCAACGTCCGTTCGGAAACGGACAGTTGTTCCCCGCCGGGGAGTTGCGGGAGCCTAAAAGGGAGGCACGCCGCGCTGACCTTGTGTGCGTCACACGGTATTCCGGGTCCAACTACCCACCGGGCATTGGTGAACAACTCATCAAGGACATGCCCATCGTCAAGTCGACTTTGCGCCTAGACTCGCTTTTGAAGCTAGACAGCAACGAGGTTCTCGAAGCGAAGAATTTACGAGGTCAACCGGTGGCAGCGTTCTGCGGTATCGCCAATCCGGAAGATTTCCGCAGAATTCTAGAACAAATCCGCGCTCGGGTGGTCTACTATCACCCATTCCCCGATCACCACGAATATACATCAACTGACCTCAAAGCCATCGAGGAAACAGCCCGCAAGGTAGGGGCTAAATACATTCTCACCACTGAGAAAGACGCAGTTAAGTTTAATCCCGATTCGTTCAGTCTCCCGGCCTATAAAGTTTCCCTCGACATGGAAATCCTGGAAGGACGCGAAGTTTTTAACCGACACGTGCTCAATTGATTCTTCAGTTGGCAAAGTTACAACCAAAACATGCTCGATCCCAAAACACTGACCTCCAACCAGAAGTTCTTGTTGAACCTAACGATTCCTGCGCTTTACCTATTTCCCCTTCTGGTGGTTTTTTTTCTGCCAAAAAACTTTGGATTCGGAAATCATGACCTAGTACCCATCGGGCTTACGGTGGGGATATTCGGACTCACCATGTGGATTGCCGGGATGGCGTGCCTGGGAAAATCCCTCGCGGTTCTACCGGGCGCCTCCTCAATTGTTGCCCGCGGCGTTTACCGGTTCGTACGTCATCCCATTTATGTGGGGATCGTTCTCACTCAACTCGGACTTTTCTCTGCCTGCGGGTCGGTCTTCGGAATGATTTACCTGTTCGTTCTCGTCATACCGCTGAACGTCATCCGCGCCCGCATGGAAGAACAGGCTCTGCTTACCAAATTCGGCGACCGCTACCGTATTTATCGTGATTCGACCTGGTTCTAGACCCATTAGTCAGTTTTCTATCTCCAAACAGAGGCCCAAGACCCTTCGATAGCTTACAAGCAAGCCCCGGCAAACTCTAGATAACAACACCGATGCATTTAAAACACTTGTTAAATTCTTTATCCTTATAATTTTCTTCGGTGTTACCGCTTGCGCCGTGCCGAGAGGAAAACAACTATAATACTTTAAAAATCAGATGGTTTTGTGGGTCGTGATGCATAACCTTTCACTTGACAAACGGCTTATTAACCATAGAATAGGCTATCGCTAAAGTTGAGGCGCGTAGCTCAGGGGTAGAGTACTTGCTTGACATGCAAGGGGTCGGCGGTTCGAAACCGCCCGTGCCTATTTTTCCGCAAGAGTCGGTCCTCCTTGGTTTGAAATTTCCCAGCCTAGTACAAGACGTTGAGAGCCTTCGGACGGAGTTGTTCGAATTTTTTAAAATTTGACATGACTAAGGATAAACAAAAATTCGACCTTGAAACAATCCGGCATAGCACCGCCCACCTGATGGCGCAGGCGGTGAAACAATTGTACCCGGAAACTCAAGTGACAATCGGCCCTGTCATCGAGGACGGGTTTTATTACGATTTCTACCGAGAGACCCCATTTGTCCCCGAAGATTTGGAAAAAATAGAACACCGTATGAAGGAAATCGCTACAGGTAACTTGGATATCGTGCGCCGGGAGTTGCCACGTGATGAAGTACTCAAGCTGTTCGATGAATTAGGCGAACCATTCAAGCGGGAAGTCATCGATGAGATAGATTCCGGCGATGCGATTTCTGTTTACACACAGGGAGAGTTTACAGACTTGTGCAGAGGGCCTCACGTGGATAACACACGGGTACTCAAATCGTTCCGGCTATTACACACATCGGCGGCCTACTGGCGCGGTGACGAGCGCAACAAGGTCCTGCAACGCATTTACGGAACTGCCTGGAACACGGACAAGGAGCTCAGGGCTTATCTCAAGCGTCTGGAGGAAGCCAAAAAACGGGACCACCGCAAGCTGGGCAAGGAATTAGATCTATTTTCCGTGACCGACGAGGTCGGGCCCGGCCTCATCCTGTGGCATCCCAAAGGGTCACGGGTGCGATGCATCGTCGAGGAATTCTGGAAGAACGAGCATTTCAAAAATGGCTACGAGATGGTGTACTCGCCACATGCGGCGCGGGTGGATTTATGGAAAACCAGTGGGCATATGGATTTTTATAAAGATAACATCTTCTCCCCCATGGACATCGAGGGGCGAGAATATGTCATGAAACCCATGAATTGTCCGTTTCACATCCAGATTTACAAGAGCAGATTGCGGAGTTACCGCGATTTACCGATACGGTTCGCCGAGTTGGGGACCGTCTACCGCTACGAACGGTCGGGTGTCCTACACGGGCTGCTGAGGGTGCGTGGATTCACCCAGGACGACGCGCACCTGTTCTGCCGTCCGAGCCAGATCGAGGAAGAGATCGTAAAGGTTCTGGATCTTATTCTTTTTATCCTGAAGTCGTTCGGATTCAATGAATACAAGGTTTATTTGAGTACGCGGCCGGATAAATTTGTCGGCTCGGAGGAGGGGTGGGGAAAAGCTACAAGCGCCCTCAAGCAGGCCTTGGAAAAATCGGAACTCAACTATGAGGTCGACCCCGGGGAAGGAGTTTTTTACGGACCCAAAATCGACATAAAAATCAAAGACAGTCTGAACCGGTTCTGGCAGGTTTCAACAGTTCAGGTCGATTTTAACCTTCCTGAGCGGTTCGACATAAACTATGTTGAAGAAGATGGCCAAAGACACCAGCCCATCATGCTCCACCGGGCACTGATGGGATCACTGGAGCGGTTTTTCGGTTGTCTAGTCGAGCACTACGCCGGGGCCTTCCCGCTGTGGTTGGCGCCGACCCAGGCTGTACTCCTGCCGATCACGGATCAGCAAAACGATTATGTCGACGAAGTATTCCGGCAGTTAACGGATAAGGGCTTTCGCGTAGAAAAAGACTTGCGAAATGAGAAGATTGGGTTCAAAATCAGGGAAGCTCAACTCCAGAAGATACCCTACATGATCGTTCTCGGGGACAGGGAAGTAGAAAGCAAGTCCCTCGCCGTACGCAAACGACGGTCTAAGGAAACGAGAATAATCGATGTGGGAACGTTTATAGAAGAGTTGAACGTCGAGGTTCGCGAGAAGCGGCTCGACAGCGCAGTTCAATCCGCATAGAGGAGATTATTTTACATTAAGAAGCAACGCATCAATAGCATGATTCGGGTGAAGGAAGTAAGTCTAATCGGGCTCGATGGAGAGCAGATGGGTGTTTACTCGACGCAACAAGCTCTCAGCATGGCTCAAGAACAGGACTTGGACTTGGTCGAGGTGTCGCCTTTCGCTAATCCGCCGGTTTGCCGAGTCATGGACTACGGTAAATTCAAATACAAGCAAAGCAAGCGAGCGCACGAGGCCAAGAAGAACCAGAAAGTCGTTCACATCAAGGAAGTCAAGTTCCGTCCCAACACCGACCAGCACGACTATGATTTTAAATTAAAGCATGCCCGACGGTTCCTTGAGGCTGGCGACAAGGTGAAAGTGGTTATTTTTTTCCGGGGTCGGGAGATCGTCCACCGCGAGAACGGGCAGAAGTTGCTCGGTCGAGTAAATCAGGACCTGGAAGAACTCGCCCAAGTCGAACAACAGTCCAAACAAGAAGGCCGGACCCTGTGCATGATTTTCGCGCCAAAATCGCTGAAGAAAAAAGCCTGATCCGGAATAGAGACTTTTAGTATTTAACGAGTATTATCCATTCAATCTAAGCGAAAGACCAAGTTATGCCTAAGATGAAAACCAACAGGGGGGCTGCCAAGCGTTTCCGCAAAACGGGTACGGGCAAGATCAAACGCAACCACGCGTTCACGAGCCATATCCTAACCAGCAAGACCACCAAGACAAAAAGGAACCTCAGGCGTTCGAAGGTCCTTGCCCCCGGAGATGCCCGGCGGGCAAAGGTATTGCTTCCCTACTAGCAGGAACCGATTAAAAAAGATTTAATGACAGGAGATATTCATGACACGAGCAGTTAATGGAACCGTTGCGAGAAAACGGAGAAAAAAAATTCTCAGCATGGCCAAGGGTTACCGGAGCATGCGAAGCAAGGCCTACCGAAAAGCAAGAGAAGCGGTGGAAAAGGGACTGTGCTATGCCTACCGGGACCGCCGGACCAAGAAGCGCAATTTTCGGCGGTTATGGATCGCTAGAATCAATGCGGCGGTGCGTGCAGAGGGACTTACTTACAGCCAGTTTATCCACGGCTTAAAAAAAGCCAACATCGAACTAGATCGTAAAGTTCTCTCTGACCTCGCCATCCACAACGCAGATTCGTTTCGGACCCTGACCCAGACCGCCCGTTCTCAACTGAGTACGGCTTGACCGAAGCAGCTGGGGCAAGTTCCCGGCTTTCTCGCACACCCATCTCCCCCCCCTCCCATATGATCGAGAAACTGGAGCAGCACCGGGAAGATTTCAATGCGCGTATCACGGTGGTATCCGCTTTACGGGAACTCAAGCAGTTGCGGACTGATTTTCTGGGAAAAAAGGGCTGCGTTTCGTTGATGCTCAAGGAAATGCGCTCTCTACCCGCCGAAGAAAAACCCCAAGCAGGGAAACATATCAATGAATTCAAAGGGAGCGTCGAATCGCTCTTGCAGGCAAAAACTCTGGAACTGGAAGAAAAATCGGGTCAGGCATCGGTAGCTGCCGACGGATTCGACACCACCTTGCCCGGACGGGGAGAGTCTTCCGGATCCGTTCACCCCGTCACTCAGGTCATGGATGAAATCATATCCATCTTTTTCAGTTTAGGATTCAGCGTCGAAGAAGGCCCGGAAATCGAAACCGACTATTACAATTTCGAAGCTCTCAATATTCCAAAGGATCACCCGGCGCGGGATATGCAGGACACGTTTTACGTTAATGAAGACATTGTTTTACGCACCCACACTTCACCGGTCCAGATTCATGTGATGGAGAAACAACAGCCTCCGTTAAGGATCATAGCGCCGGGTCGGGTGTTTCGGTGCGATTCCGACATATCACACACCCCCATGTTTCACCAGATTGAAGGGCTGATGGTGGATGAAAACGTTTCCTTCGGTGACCTTAAGGGAGTGATGGATATTTTCCTGCACGAGGTCTTCGGCAAACAAACCCGCCTGCGGTTCCGCCCCAGTTTCTTTCCCTTCACCTGTCCGAGCGCGGAGGTGGATATCGAATGCGTCATGTGTTCCGGCAAAGGGTGCCGGGTGTGCTCGAGCACCGGATGGTTAGAGATCCTCGGGTGCGGCATGGTCGATCCGGCCGTGTTTAAGTTTGTCGATTACGATTCCGAGAAGTGGACTGGCTTCGCGTTTGGGCTGGGCATCGAGCGCATTGCTATGCTCAAATACGGGATCAACGACATCCGGCTCTTTTTCGAAAATGACCTTCGCTTTCTGAAACAATTCTAGATTTATTCTTTTCTTCCCACTAAGGACCGCACTCTCTTAGGAACCCAAGACCAAGTCGAGTGAAAAGGCTGTTAGTCCGGACGCTGGGCTTTACGCACAATATCTGTGTCGAAATAGTTGACCGACATTCCGGCATCAAGAACAATGCCTTGGGCATTTATACCGCTGGAACGCTCGCTCAGGAGAAACACAGCGGTATTGGCTACCTCTTCGGTCGTCAGGGCTTTCTTGCGGAGAGTGAGTTCCTCGGCATGGAGGTAGGAATCGATGTAACCCGGAATGCCTGCAGAAGCAGAGGTTTTGAGAAGCCCGGCATTAACTGAGTTGAACCGCACTTTGGAAAACGCGCTGAACGATTTCGCTAAGAAACATAATGACGAATCCAGGGCAGCTTTGGCCGGAGCCATATAGCCGTAGTTTTCCGCTGCCATGCGCGTCGTAGAAATCGATATGGTCACCACCGACGCAGACGAATCAAACATACCTTTAAAGGCGTCGGCCAAGCGAATCAGCGAATAGCAGGTAATATCCATCGATTGCAGAAAATCTTTCTTTGGTGTCTCATGAAACGGTTTTAGTCCATCAGCATAATTGGCAAATGCTATCGAATGCACAAGTCCATGCAGCGTTTCGACATCGCCCGCAAGCTGTTTTTGCAGCTTGTCAATTTCCTCTTCGCGTTCCACGTCGCACACGTAAACCGGTGCCGGCGCAAGCAGTTTCTCAACTGAATTTTTCCGTTCTTTCGACCGCACGCTGTACAGAACGTTAGCGCCCTCCTCAACGAGAACCTTTCCTACATGGTAGGCCACGCTTTTTTTGTTGGCTACCCCAGTAATGAGGATGTTTTTATTCTTCAGGTTCAGAAAACTCATGCTGTCTTCGTTACCAACATCGCAGTAAACTCTATAGTAAGGGCAGTTTTTTCGCCAACTTTAACTTTACCTACCATATAGGCGGCTTGTCCGACAATTTCTTTTAATTTTACCTCTACCTCCATAAGATCACCTGGTAAAACTACCCTTTTAAGTTTAACATTTGAAATCCTCGTAATAAGTGGAATACGTTCGTCGTCCGAAGGAGCCCCCTCCCGCTTGCTCATAAGGATCGAACTGGATTGAAAAACCGCTTCGCAAATGAGAACTCCGGGCATGATGGGTCGGCCTGGAAAATGTCCCGCAAAAAATGGCTCATCAGCTTTTACTTGTTTTTCTGTTTCAATACTGTTGTCGGTCACCGCGACAACCCGGTCAACAAAAAGAAACGGTTCCCGCTGTGGCATGTAGTCGAGAAAATTTTTCATGCCTTATAATCCTCCAGTGACTTCCAAGGTGGCGCCTGTAATGTAGGCGGCCTCGCTCGATGCCAGAAACAGGACCGGATACGCCACGTCTCCGGGCGAGCCGAACCGTTTCAATGGAATCATATTGAGATAAGTCTGCTTCTGTTCCTCCGGAAGGTCACTGATAAAATCAGTATCAATGAATCCGGGTGAAACACAATTGACGGTGATCTTACGCGAAGCGACTTCTTTGGAAAGCGACTGGGCCAACGCTACCTGCCCTGCTTTCGACGCAGCGTAATTGGATTGTCCGGCAAACCCGAACCGACCGACAGGCGAGGTGATAACGATGATGCGCCCATACCGTTTCCGCATCATGCCCTGTACCGCCAGCTTGCACATATTGAAAGTACCAGTGAGGTTGGTGTCAATCACCTTGCGCCAGTCCTCCTCGGGCATCATGCCGACGATTGAATCGACGCGGATGCCAGAACAGTGCACCAGCACCTGAAACTCGTCGTGGGTTTGCTCTATCTCCCGGTAAAAATTTTCAACTTCGCTGTATTGGGTAACATCAAACCGGCGCAGGTCCAAGCATCCCGCGTATTTCCTGTTAGACTCGGTAAATTCCTCTGCAGCCTTTTCGTTGGACTGGTAAGTGGCGACAACCTTGGCTCCGGTCTCGAGAAACGCTTCGGCAATACCCCGTCCTATGCCGCGGGTTCCTCCGGTCACAATCACCGTTTGTTTTCTAAAATCAAATTTCATTAGGGTACCGGAGTGAAGTCGTGGATATCAGGTCGGAAGTGGGGGTGGGGCCACCTACTGTGAAGTATCGTCACTTTACATTGAATTCGATCACACGGATGCGGTCACCAACGGTTGGGTCTCGTCTTTCAACGTTCTCATGAATTTGTCCACTTCGTTGGCGACGATAACCCCGTAATTGGCCGCACCGAGCCAACCGGACATGATAATACCCACAGAACCAGAATGAAACAAACCAGGAATTTCTTTAGGCAGGTTCCGGCTTATTTTTAATCCCTCAAACTTTGTGCCAAAGGAGGTACCACCCGGGGCCAGTGTGTACCGCTTAAATGTTTTCGGGGTCGCCGCTTCAAAGTAATCGGCTTTCTTCCGGATGTCGGGCACGTATTTTTCCAACACGTCCAGGGTCGTCTGAATTAGATTTTCTTTCGCCTTCTTGTACTGTGTCTCGGTTAGATTAGCCCAGTCCTCATACCGGGCGTTTGTGGACGATACGATCGAATAACGGTCAGACCCCGGCCGTATTTCTGGATAATAAAATGAAAACGTTCGGCTAGTGACCTGCTTATCAAGAATTTTTTCAGTATTGTACTCGTCGGCGACAGAGGTAAACAAAAGGTCTCCCGCGTTGTCAATTGTCTCTCCCTTTTTAATCCCGATGTAGACTTGGCAACTGGAGTTGTTCAGCCGCACCTGCTTGACTTCTCTGATGAACTCGGGGCTAAAATGTTTATCGCCAACCAGTTTGTGAACAGTGTTTAAAATATTCGAGTTAGAAAGCACCGACCGACAGCCAATATCCTGTCCGTTGATGCAAACACCCCGCACGGCTTTTCCTTCCAAGTGCACCTTTTCGACCAAGCAATGGGTACGTATGTCCACACCGTTTTTTACTAATTCATTTTTCATTTTCTTGATGAGCTGGTCCGTTCCGCCCTTGAAAGTAAATACACCCTTGTCCATGAAATTGGAAAACACAATGCCATACGTCAAGGCCGGATCATCGAGGGTCGAACCGTTGGCGTAGGTAATGGGTTCCATGAGAAAACGCCATACATCCTTCCTACCGGGAAAAAACTTTTCGAACATTTCCCGCGTGGTCATTTTCAATTCATCATAAAAATTCATACTGCGGGCGGTGGTGAAAAACTCGTCAATAACCTCCTTGACGACCCCAAACCGCTCACGCAGGACGTTCGTGAAGTCGACCCTGTCGAAGGTGGTGTTGAGTTGGAATTGCGGGTTGTCGAAACGGATGCTCTTGAGACGGATCACCGAATCGGCCATTTCCTTGGTCCAGTATTTGCGGAAGGTTTTGATCATCCCGGCCGGGAAGCCGTGGAGGGAAATGTCGAGAATGTGTCCGCCCTTGCGCTTGAACCAAGTGGCCAGCCCACCGAGATTGTAATGGTGCTCCACGAGGAGGACCGAATGCCCCAACTTGGAAAGCAAGTTCGCAGCCGTCATCCCGGCAAGGCCGCTTCCGACAACCACAACATCGTAAGCCGACCTTGCTCCTTTGAGCCAGTTTCGTTTCATAACCTCTGATTCTACGGGATTTAAACGTCCGGCACGACTTTTTTTTGCAGGATGTGCAGGTTGGCCATTGAAATACCGCTCAGTGTGGCCCCTATAATGCCCAAAAAGCCCTGATCAGTCCCACAAATGAACAAGTTACGGATCGGGGTGGTTCCATCTTTTTCCTTTTTAGGAGATCCATAAACAGCCCCGTTGAGGTGACCTGTATATTTAAAAATGGTCTTGGGCGTAAACGAGTCCAGAAATACCACAGAGTCGCTAAAATCAGGAAAAAACGTGAACAGGTTCTCCAACGCCCGCGCCCGCCATTCCTTCTTGGCATCGATATATTCCCGGCGCGGTAGGGCATCCCATAACCGATAGCTGGCAAGATTAGTCAACCGGATCATCCCCTCGGACGGAGGTTCTGGGTATTTGAAATTATTCGGACAGCACAGCACGCCACTCGTCACATCGATAAGATCCGGTGGCACCTCGTACCGGAACCGATTGGCGGTGCAAAAAAAGACAATACTCCGATTGTAGCCCATCTCTTTCGGTTCCTGATCAGTAACGAACAAAGACTCCACGAATGACACCTGCCCGACCAACTCATCGGTGGGCTCCTCCAAGCCCGGAAGACATCGCCTGAGCGTCTCGACCCGACCCATAGAAGAGATCACCGCGTCCGCTGTCAGCTTCTCGCCATCGACAAGAGTCAACGACCGGGCTGCACCTTGCTCGATGTCGATGGACTCCACCTCCGCGCTCATCCGAAGCTCGCCACCCAGATTCTGGTACTTATCCACCAACAGGCCGAGGATATAGGGCATGCCTCCCACCGGCTTGGCAAATCCCTCCATGAAAATGCTCTTAAACATGATGACAAACTGGTAGAAATCCATGTCTCGCTCCTGCGCGTTGCCGTAGTACATGAGTGGACATAGCAGCATGTCGATAAGGACCGGGTCGGAAAGGAAGTTTCCCAGGATGTCGCGAGAAGAGGCCCAGCCGCTGTTCACAAGCGATAGTGCATCGAACGATTCTATCTTCCTGACCAGATTCATGAATCCGTCTATCTGCCCTGGAAACTGTGTGGCCACCTCCTGTTTCAGCAATTCGAAATCGTTGGTGAAACACAAAGTCTTTTCCGGGAAACGTATCTCCGACATTTCCTGTTCGCACAGGCGGAAGTCATCGTGTCCAAACCGAAGCTGTTTGAGTAGTTTGCCCAGCGGGGAAGTGCGCACACCCTTGGGGGAAAAATTGGTCATCGCGTGCAAGCCCACATCAAAAGTTCTTTGCTTGCGCGTGTAAAACGAGTTGAGTCCGCCTACAACCGTATGCTTCTCGACGATGAGAACCCTCTTGTCGAAAAGTGCGAGACGGATACCCGCTGCCAAGCCCGATAATCCCGACCCGATGATGATGACATCGTAGTTCATTTACGATTCCTTCACAAAAAACATCAAACGCAAAATAGCCGCCGCACGACAACCCAATAGCGGTCTATATTATAGGATGCGGACCGATCAACAGACATTTGAAAATAGTGCGGAGATACAGGAGGGAGAGAGACGTTAGCTCGCCAGTTGGCGATCGTTTAAAATAGGTTGGAGATATTGGATGCAACTGGCCATACTCACCAGTTGTTCATAGTCCTTTTCGGGGACTTCAATATTAAATCGCTTGCGTAACTCCATCACGATGTCCAGAAAATCCATCGAATCCAAGTCTATCTGCTCGCGCAGCGTGGCTTCATCGTTGATAGAGTTCATATCCTCGTCGGGCGCTATATCGGCGAGGATGTCTAAAATAGCTTGTCTTACTTCGTCCTTTGTCATTGTTCGTCCTTTGTCATTGAGCGTCTCTTGGATCGGAGTTTATTGAAAACACCATTAAATTTCAATACTAATTTTGGAATCGCTTAACAATCAACACCGAGTTGATTCCAAACATACCAAATGAATTATTCATAATATAATCTACCCGGTCAAGTCGTCTGGGTTCTCCCGTCACAATGTTCTCCAGGGAGCATTCCGGGTCCAGTTCGTCCAAGTTGATGGTCGGATGTACCAGCCTGTCCTCGAACGCAGGCAAATTGCCAGAAAGTTCGAGTGTCCCTGCTGCGCCCATCGTGTGCCCGATAAAACTTTTGGTGTTGTTGATCCACACAGCCTTCTCCCCACCAAATACCTTACGCAAAGCCTTACACTCCTGAATATCCCCCAACTGCGTCGCCGTGGCGTGGGCATTTAAAATATTGATATCACTTGGTTTAAGTCCGGCCCGCTCAAGCGCCAAGCGCATGCACTCGGCTTGGCGTTCCGGTTCCGGTAGGATGAAATCGAACGCGTCAGAATTAGTCGCGTAACCGACGATTTCACCGTGAATTTTCGCGCTACGCTTTTGGGCATCGGACAACCGCTCCAGCGTGTAAACACCACCCCCCTCGGAACAGACGATACCGTTGCGGTTCTTATCAAACGGACGGCTTGCCTTTGTCGGGTCCTCATGCGACGCTAGAGCCCCCTCGCTATTGAAACTGGCAAAAATGCCGAATGTGTGGATACTCTCCGATACCCCACCTGCCAGCGCCAGATCGACCTCGCCCAAGCGAAGCATCTGTAAGCCTTGGATAACGCCCATATTCCCAGCTGCACACGCTGCTCCAATCGTATAATGCGGGCCAGTGATCTTCATATTAAGCGTCACTTCACCAGCCGGGTTATTTGCCACCGTCCGTGGATTGTGGTGGTGCGACCAGAATTTGGTGTCGTAGTCGTATTTGCTGATATTGTAAACTTCGTTTTCCGTCTCTACGTTGCCGTGTTCGGTGACACCCAGATACACACCCACCCGCGAGCGGTCGACAGACTCCATGTTGATCCCCGCATCGATCGCAGCTTCTCGACAACAGTAAATTGCGATTGATCCAGCCCGGGTTCCCCGGCGTAGTTCCTTTTTTTTCTGGTACTTAAGTGCGTCAAAATCGCAAACTCCAGCGAGGACTTCGCCCATATACCGAGTCTCAAACTTCTGCACCCCCGACTTACCCGCAAGCAGATTTTTCCGAAACTCATTCAAATCATTACCGTTAGGAGCCGTTAAACCGACTCCAGTTATGACGATACGCTGTTCAGAACTCATACCTTAAAAGGGAAATTCAAGAGATTGAAAATCACGACTCAAGACTGGCCGGACCACTGAGGAATCCGGAACTTTACCACAATTCCTCCCTAAAAAGGAAGGATCGTCAGAAAGGAATTTACCGTAAAAGCCAAGATCGCCGAAGAACCCTGAGGTGCCTGTCTGCGACAAAGTGTCCTTCGACACCACATTATACCGTTATTTTGCCAATGCTGATATTGCGGTTGTGGTTTTCCCAGTACCGGGCTTTATTGTAGAATGAAATTTTTATAAACTCCCCTTGCCCCCTCTCCCTCGGCGAGAGAAAAGAGTTTTAAGGCAATTATGAAATCTTACGGCGTCATAGTTATTGGCGGAGGACATGCAGGATGTGAGGCAGCGTTAGCATCGGCACGCATGGGAGTCTCCACCGCGCTCATCACCCTCGACCTGAAAAAAATCGCACTGATGCCGTGCAATCCGGCCATCGGCGGGATCGGTAAAGGGCATATCGTTCGTGAAATCGACGCGCTCGGCGGCGAGATGGCCCGCTGTATCGACAGGACAGGCATCCAGTTCCGCGTCCTCAACGCCTCCAAAGGTCCAGCCGTCCAGGGATACCGCGCGCAGGCCGACAAGCATCTCTACAAAAATGAAATGCGCCGCGCGCTTGAAACACAGACTAATCTCGAACTGATATGCGACGAAGTGGACGAATTGTTGTTCGCAAATAGCAAAGTCACGGGTGTAAGCACGCGCAGCGGGCTTGATTTAAATGCGCTGTCAGTCGTCATTACCACGGGGACATTCTTGAACGGACGCATCCACATTGGAATGAACAGTTCACCCGCTGGACGTGCCGGCGAGGAACCATCCACAAAACTTTCACAATCGTTTCTCAAACAAGGATTTGAATTGGGACGGTTGAAGACCGGCACGCCGCCACGCCTGCTTCGCAACACCATCGACTTCTCCAAATGTGAGATACAGGATGGTGATACCAATCCCAAACCGTTTTCGTTCTCCACCGAAAAACTCGACCGGCCGCAGGTGCCTTGCCATATCACTCACACAAACGAACGAACAGCAGAAGTTATCAAAAACAATATACACCTGTCGCCGCTCTACAGCGGCATCATCGAGGGAGTCGGGCCACGCTACTGTCCATCTATCGAAGACAAGATCGTCAAGTTTCCTGACAAGCCGTCGCACCATATCTTCCTGGAACCGGAGGGACTAGACACAGACTGGATTTATCCCAACGGCATATCGACCAGCCTCGCTGAAGAAGTTCAGCTGAAACTGGTAAACACCATTCCCGGACTGGAGAATGCAAAGATCGTGGCTCCCGGCTACGCGGTCGAATACGATTTTGTCCCGCCCACGCAACTGTTGTCGACTTTGGAGACGAAGCGTATTTCCGGACTCTTCCACGCGGGACAAATCAATGGAACTTCAGGTTACGAGGAAGCGGCGGGGCAGGGGCTCATTGCGGGAGTCAACGCGGCGCAACGCGCGCTTGGACATGACCCATTCATGCTCAACCGGATGGAAAGCTACATCGGCGTCATGATCGACGACCTGGTGACCAAGGGAACGCAGGAACCGTACCGTATGTTTACCTCCCGTGCCGAGTACCGGCTGCTTTTGAGGCAGGACAATGCCGACGCCCGGCTTATGGGAAAGGGGCACAAGCTCGGGCTCGTTTCAAACGAGACCTACGATCGATGCTTAAAAAAACTGGATTCTGTTAAAAACGAAATCGACCGACTCAACGAAACCCGGGTCATCCCCAATCCGGAGGGAGTGGAACTCGTCTCCCAATTGGGAATTCGACAATTGAAAAATGCGACTACGCTGGCGGGGCTGTTGAAGCGCCCGGAAATCACCTACAATCAACTCATTGAAATATTCAACGGAGCGTCGGTCCCCCCGTTGGTCGGTGAACAGGTAGAAATTCAGATCAAATATGAGGGGTTCATCCAGCGGCAGAAGCAGGTCGTCGCCAAACAGGCTAAGCTAGAGAACTATACTATTCCGAAAGACTTCCAGTACAACGGTATTCCCGGCCTGTCGCGTGAAGTAGTACAGAAGTTGGAAGCGATTCGTCCCACAACGCTTGCTCAGGCTTCGCGTATATCCGGCGTCACCCCCGCCGCCGTATCTATCGTGATGCTACTCCTCAAACAGAAAACGCTGAGCTAGACACGGCGCCTGTTTTTAACAATATTATGGAGAAAAAACTGCCACGCTCTCCCTCAACGGAGGAAGTGAGCAATGCTCCTTCAGGCTCTTCCCTGTTGAGACCGATACATCTCGGTATGGGAGAAAAGGAATAAAATAGAAATGCAGACCAATTCTATTCAGTGGTTGCTGGAAGTTGATAAGAAGGACATCGCTTACATCGTAAGCATTTTTGAAGGATATGACAATCTAGCTGTGGTGCGAACTGTCGATCCTGCGCGAAGCATCATCGAACTCATCATCTCCCCCGACTATCTAGAAGATACGCGGCGGCTTGTCGATTCCCTATCGAAAGAACTCCACGTTCGCAAAGTGAAACCTGAAGAGCTTGGTTTCTGCATCTAGTTCGAAGTTCACAGTTGACTGCAAAGCCTAACGCCTGACCTTAAAAATGTATCATCGAATAGAGGGGTAGGCCGTCAAGTTTCTGGCGTCCATTCAGAAAATCGAGTTCGATGAGGAGGGCAATCTCAACCAGTTCTACTTGAAAATTGTTCTGAACGAGGTCGACGCAGGCCGCCAGCGTTCCACCGGTCGCAAGGACATCGTCGATAATGACTATGCGCTGTCCATTTTCAAATGCGTCTTGGTGAACCTCGATGCTGTCTTCACCATATTCCAGACTGTAGGTTTTGCGATGGGTTTTATAAGGAAGCTTTCCCGGCTTGCGCACCATGGTCACCCCGGCACCTAGCGCATAGGCTAGTGCGGAGGCGAAAACGAATCCGCGCGCCTCGATCCCCACGATCCGGTCAATCTTCTTATCTTCATACCGGCCTTTCAGTATATCGATAGCTTTTTGAAACAAACCGGGATCAGACAACATCGGGGTGATGTCCTTGAATATGATTCCTTTCTTCGGAAAGTCTGGGACGTCACGGATGATGGATTTCAATGTTTCCATGATTGTGCCTTTCGTTAGATACACGAGCCGAGAGAAAATCTTTCCTTCCTTTAGACCCATTTACGAAGGGGTAGAAAAAAATCTTCCTTCCGAAAAGAGGTTGGGGAGAGATTTTACAAAAAGGAACTCATTCCAAAAAGTTGACTTTTAAAGCTACCTATAAAGCTTCAGACCCAAGGATAATATATCGTTCACCGTTTTGGTAAATAGTTTAACGGATTTTGTGGGTGGGTGTCGTTTCTCACCTCGAAATGCAGATGGGGTCCAGTTGACCGGCCCGTGCTTCCCACTGATGCGATCCGCTGGCCCTTTTTAACTACCTGGTTTTTCTGCACATGATTGTGTGAGTTATGCGCGTAAATGGTCGTTAGATTGCTTTTATGCTTGACGATGACCATGAGTCCGTATCCGGTCGGCCCCCAACCGCTAAACATGACTTTTCCATCGGCGGCGGCGGTGATGGCCGTTCCCTCGCGGGCGCCAATGTCGATTCCATCGTGCCTGCTTCCGTTGCGCTGGCCAAACCGGGATGTTAACTGACCCTTCACCGGCCAAGTTAAAAATCCTGTCACTGCTTTAGCGGTCTTGCGTGGTTTGCCTTTTGTCCAGTGGTTCTTCTTCCCTGCAGCCGATCCGTGGTCAGTCGACGCGATCTCCAAAACCCGCCGTGCTCCTGGAATCCATAACCGCCTGCCCACTTGAAGTTTCGACGGATCTGAAATGCCATTGATCCGCTCCAGGCGATTCACATCGACATCATAGACCCGGGCGATAGCGTATAGAGTCTGCTTCTCCAGAACCGTATGATAGATACCATGTTGTTTAGAAGAAAAAATGTCTAGGCCGCGCACGGCCTGACATCCGAAAAAAAACGAAGACAGGGTGAACAAGAAAAGCAGTTTAATTAATAACGTTCGGAAGGCCATGTGCCTGCGGATGATGCCGCTCATAAGTATCTGAAAAATTTTAGCATTCGACTCGCAAGTGTCAAGCTTCATAAAATAGGCAGGCCAACTTTACATACCAAAGGGCATACGGTATAACCCAGCGATGCATGCTTTTCGTTTAAATCACAAAATCCGGCGTCCGTCTCAACAAGCTTTTTCTATTATTCTTCTTTTGGGAACGGCTACCACCTTACTCCTTAACGCATGCGGACAGAGCCGCTCAGCGCCCGACATTTTTGCCCTGCCGGTGACGTACATGGTCGGGAAAAAACCCGCCGCGCTAAAAGCTCGCGACATGAACAACGACGGTTTCCCTGACATCCTCGTCTGCAATTCCGCAAGCAACACTGTGAATTTTTTTGAAGCCCTCGGCGACGGAACATTCAAACAATCTTTCACCATGAACACAGGACGCGAACCGGTCGCTCTTGAAACAGGAGACTTTAATGGAGACAGAATCCAGGATATCGCCATCAGCAATTACGGCGACGGCAATCTCTCGATTGTGCTCGGCCAGAAAGACGGGGTCTTTAAACTAAAAACAAATGTGAAAGTTGGTCGCTTGCCCATTGCTGTCGCTGCCGGGGATTTTAACAACGACGAAAAGCTCGATCTCGCCGTAACGCTCCGGTTTGACAAGCTGGTGATTCTTCTTGGAAAAGGAGATGGAAATTTTAAACTGGCAGAGTCCTATAAGGCACCCGGTACGCCTGCGTATATGACGGTTGGTGATTTCAACTCAGACAAGAACCTTGATATCGCCATCGCCTTTAATGCGGTGCGGGTCAATTTCATTCGCATTTTTTACGGCAACGGGGACGGAACGTTAAAAAATCCGGTACGAATCGAGGGTGGCGGGCAGTCATCTTTCATAGCCCAACACGATGTGAACCAGGATGGAAAAATCGACCTGATCTCCTCAAGCACCATGAAGGACGTAATTAAAGTTTTCCTCGGTGACGCCAGGGGGGCGTTCACCCGCGCGCAGGATGCTGCCGCTGAGAAGGGGCCCGAATACATTGTAGCCGGAGACTTTACCGGTGACCGCATCCCGGATCTGGTAGTCGCCAATCGACGGGACGCCTCAGTTTCGGTCCTCGAAGGACGGGGTGACGGAACGTTCATCTTCCCCCACTTTAACTATCCGGTCGGAGCCAACCCGCGCGCTATGACCGGGGCCGACTTCAACGACGACGGCCTGACCGATCTAGCAATCCTCCTTTACGACCGCCAGCGCTTGGAAATCCTGCTTAGAAAATTTGGATCTTCTTCTCCCCAGCTGGAATCCTGAATCTTCTCCTTTACTTGTATCACTTTTGTATTAGCAAAAAAACCCGCTCCTAAATACGATGGGTTTTTGGTCATCTTCTATTTACAACCTGAGTTTTCTTCTCCCCAAGGCATAATGGTTTTACATTTAGTTGCATACTCCAGACCCATTACCTTTTTCATTTTTGCCCCAGTAAAGTCTGCCTCAGTCAGGTCTGCCTGGCCCAGATCGGCCTGACTCAGGTCTGCTCCATTCAGGTCCGCCTGACTCAGGTCCGCTCGACTCAGGTCTGCTCCATTCAGGTCCGCCCTCTCCAGGTATACCCGTAGCATGTTTGCCCCAGTAAAGTCTGTCCCCCTCAGGTCTGCCCGAAACAGGTTTACTCCATTCAGGTTTGCCCCTTTCAGGTTTGCCCCTTTCAGGTTTGCCCCTTTCAGGTTTACTCCTTGCAGGTCTGTCCCTTCCAAGCTTGCCCCTTCGAGGTTGGCCCCTTGCAGGTATGCCCCTTTCAGGTTTGCCCCAGTTAGGTCTGCCCCTTGCAGGTTTGCCCCTTTCAGTTTTGCCAGAATCAGGTTTACCCCATTCAGGTTTACCCCTTTCAGGTTTACCCCAGTCAGGTCTGCCCCAGTCAGGTCTACCCAACTCAGGTCTACCCCAGTCAGGTCTTCTCCTGACAAATCACACCTCTGACAATCTTCCCCCCTTTTGACTCTTTCTAAACCTATACCAGTAAAACTAAACGAATTATCGATAAGACAAGTGAAAGGCAGTATCAAAGTTATTATCATTGACTTGAAAATTATTTTCACCTTCCCGCCTCCTTTAACCATCTCACCAAAACAAAAAAACGAGATAACTCCACAGAGTCATCTCGTTTGGTTTCGTTTCTCAATGTGTTCCAGGTGGGTCGCATGATGGGACCTTCTGGGACATTTTTAGGGTGGTCTTTACACCATTTTAGACCGATTCGTAGACGTTATTATCACTTTAGTATCACTTTTCCTCCGAACTCCCTAAAAAATAAAAACCATCTAACTTATTGAAAAAATTGGTGCCGAAGAGAAGACTCGAACTTCCACGGGGTTGCCCCCACATGAACCTGAATCATGCGCGTCTACCAGTTCCGCCACTTCGGC
>CAJWLY010000010.1 GCA_913043155.1 uncultured Nitrospinaceae bacterium
CCAGAACGAGGGAGATAGTGATAGCCTGCGGTGAGGAGTTTTGCTCCTGTGCAGCTATTTGATAAAGAAGAGCGCCCCGGTAAATCAGAAAAGTCCCGACGATTCCCCACACTCCCCCGGCAGTTTGTGTCAACTGTTGTTTGCTCAATGTAGTTCTCAAGGAAAATATGACTCTTCCTTTATAGATGAGAATTTTCAGGTAAGGTTTTAATAATAAGCCCAGATTGTAGCGTCGGCAAAATTTTAATCAGAAAGGGAGCAGCGGTGAACGTGACTTTGGGGCTTCCCGGTCACTGCGTACGGCACGCGCTGCCATGCGTCCGCTTTTACTTTTAAACAGTCTCCGCACCTCCCCGTTTCGCAGGTCCAGGATATATCCCTCTTCTCCGGTCATATATTCGTGAATCCATATTGTAGGTAAGGCGCCTTCCGGAAAAACGGGATCGAGGTAGAGCCTGTTTCCGTATTTGTCCTTGTTTTCCAAGTCCGCGCCGTAGAGAGTGACTGCCTCCGCTTTCGAGGGAAGGCGCCAGTCATTATACCCGGCAAACTTAATGTCACTCAAATGACGGATATGCTCGTCCGCTTCGTCCCACGTGACCCACTTTGTTTCCATTTGCCAGGAGTCCTCCTGCGTCCAAGTGATTTCGTTTGCGATGTCGGTGACGGTTCCATTCCCGTTGTCCCTGTATCTGGTTTCCTGATTCATAGTTGAGATCCGATGGTTTGTTGTTTTTGAGGAATATCGTCCAAGGCGAACCTGGCGAGGCGTTGTTTTAATCTGTCTAGGTTGAATGGCTCTGGATTCTGAAAGGAGCCCCGTTGCAGGATACTGCTGAACGATCGTTGTAGCAAAGTGTTTGACCAGCAGATGAGTGGGGTCCGGCGCAGGATACGCCTGACGCTTGCCCGTGAAATCTTGACGTTGGCTTCAGACTTGAGCAGGTCGTGGTTGTTGTGTAGCACAGCCACCGTTTCCATGGCCATCCATAATGGCCAGATGCAAAAGAGGCGAAGCCGCATGGCGTTCCTTGGGATCGCCAGGGTAAAGTTTAAGGCATCGTGCAGGTGACCCACGGTTTTGTTGAGGAGGCTTTCCAGAACTTTCAGGTCTTTTTCTGTGGAAGCACCGGCGTGAAATTCCTCAGTGGTTAGACCGTTAGCGGTAATACAGCTTTTGGGAACGTATGACCATCCACGGCCGCGGTCGACGACAATGTCCTTTGAAATATTCGTGATCTGGAGCCCGAGTCCGAAAGAAACGGCGGCTCGCTGCATTATTTTCCGATTTTGCGCGGGTAGACTGGTCAGTTCATGGAAGAAGAGGTTGCATAACATTTCCCCAACCGCACCGGCAACGAAGTAACAGTATTCTTCCAGTTCTTCTTCGTTTTCCAGAAGAGTGATTTGTTCGGAGTTGAATTTTTTCTGGAAGTAGGCCATCCCCTGAGCCATGGTGCAGACAGAGGAACTGATTTGTTGTTTATGGTTCTCCCTCAGGGTATCGAAGATGTTGAATACTCGCCCTGCGTTTTGCAGTAGTTCGAGGTCAGCAGGGTTCCCATCAACAGCGGCAATATCCTCAACCCAGCGGTCCAGGGTGGACCTTCGATGTTCGGGATCCTTGAGTAAAGCCGCAAAATCGAGCAAGAGGCGTATCTTTGCGGGTGCATCCAGCTTGCCAGCATCTTCCACCGTATCGATGGTACGGCAAAACAGGTAGGCTACAAGGACGCTTCGGTGGAGATCCCCCTTCAAGACCGAAATGTTCAGCGCGAAGGTTCGACTGACCTTGGGCAGGGTACCGGCGCAATAGCTCCAATCGTCCATAGGCAAAATCGCCGGTCGAGCCCCTATCAGGCCGCTTCCGGCGAGTCCAGGTTAAACACTCTTTTGGGAAAACGGTGGGAGGACCCGGTGAGCCAATCCCGATTCGATCTCATTGGGAATGCTTCGCACGGGTGGTGCGATCAACGGGCGACCGGTTCCTGATCGGTTTCCTTTGCGATTTTTAAAATTTCTTCGTGGACTTCGTTGATCACGTACTCTGGGGTACTTGTTCCCGCGGTGATCCCCGCGTGTTTTTTTTCGTAAAACCAGTCACGCTTTAATTGAGAAAACGATTCGATATGATGTGCTTCGATTCCTTTTTCCTCACAGACCTGGACCAGTTTCTTGGTGTTGGAAGAGTTGTAGCCTCCGACAACGATCATGAGATCTACCTGGTCCGCCAAGTCCCGTACTGCGACCTGCCGGTCGCGGGTGGGTTGACAGATAGTGTTTACGAAGCTCACTTCATCGACACAATCAAGATCGCGGATTTTTCTAACCAGATGCTCGACTTTTTCGACCTGCAGGGTGGTCTGACTTACAATGCCCAGCTTTGGGGCTCCAATCAGTTCTATCTTTCCGAGGTCGCTCATGTTGTTGACGACGAGATATTCCTTAAGGTCGCCGACGATGCCTTTCACCTCCACATGATCCTCCTGCCCGATGACCACGGGAAAATAACCTTTCTGCACCATCGACTTGATGGTTTTATGCACGCGCATCACTAAAGGACAACTTGCGTCATAGACGACGAATCCGGCGTCTGAAAGTTTTTCCTTGGTCTTTTCTGCTGCACCGTGAGCAGTGATCATGACCTTTTTGGTTTGAATCTGGTCGATAGCCTCGATATCGGCGACGAGCGACACTCCGTTCTTCTTGAGCGATTCATTGACCTGGGGGTTATGCACCAGTTGACCGACAATGGTGAGGTCGGCCCCGAAGTCGGGGGTCATGGCCAGGTTGATGGCGTCCTGAACACCGAAACAGGTTCCTAGTGCGCTGGCAAGCGAGACTTTCATGTTGTCTTAAATTCTTATGCGTAAGGTTTTCTGGGTTTAATTAAATCCGTAAAGCTACACAATTCTAGCAAAACCGCCAAGGCTTGCAAATAAAATCCGGTTCCACAAACGCCGGTTTCTGCGACATGAATAGATTTTTACAGATTTTGAGGGGAGGCTTTGCGTTCGACTCCGGCGATGGATTCGGCGAGGGGAATGGTTTTTGGATATACTTCACTGCAGAACAGACCTGTGGTTTGCCACGATCGATGTGTAAGATACCGCTACGGTTACAGCGCTTCGGCTCTATGCCTAGCAGTTAACGGAGATCATACTTCAGTTTCAGTTCGTTCATTTGTTTCGGGTCAATTTCGGAGGGGGCTTGGGTCATCAGACAGGTGGCTTTCTGGGTTTTGGGGAAGGCGATGACGTCGCGGATGGACGAAGCTCCGGCGAGAATCATCACGATGCGGTCGAGTCCGAACGCGATCCCGCCATGCGGTGGTGCGCCATACTGCAGCGCGTCGAGCAGAAAACCGAACTTCAACTCCGCTTCTTCTTTGTCGATGCCCAGCATTTTGAACATCCTTTCCTGAATTTCCTTGCTGTGGATACGAATGCTTCCGCCGCCGATCTCGTTCCCATTCAGAACCAGGTCATAGGCCCGCGCTCGTACTTCGCTTGGAGTAGACTGCAGTTTGTCGAGATCCTCTTCCATGGGCGAGGTGAAGGGATGATGCATGGCGACGTAGCGTTTTTCCTCCGCGTCGTATTCGACCAGTGGGAACTCTGTGACCCACGCAAGCTTGATTTTCTTTTCGTCGATCAGTTTGAGCAGTCTAGCTAAGGCAAGGCGCACGTTGGCGAGAGAGTCCGCTACAATCGCTGGTGTGTCGGCGGAGAACACGATGATGTCGCCCGGTTCGCCATTCACTGTTTCGATGAGTCGGTCAAGCATTTCCTTGTCGAAAAACTTGATGATCGGTGACTGTAGGCCGTTCTCTTGGATTTTGATCCAGGCCATGCCCTTCGCGCCGTAGGTTTTGGCGACCTCGGTGAGGTCGTCGAGAGCCTTGCGCGAAAGTGACTCGGCGCTCCCCTTGACGTTGATCGCCTTGACCTGTCCGCCTGCGTCCAGCGCTTGGGTGAACACTTTGAATCCGGCCCCTCGTACCACTTCTCCCACGTCCACGATTTCGAGCCCGAACCGAAGGTCCGGCTTGTCCGTGCCGAACCGGTTCATGGAATCCTTGTATTTGAGAACAGGAAAGGGAGTCTCGACCTCGATGCCAAGTGTCTCCTTATATGTAGTGGCGATCATTTCCTCGGCCAAAGAAAAAAGCTGGTCCTCATCAACGAAAGACATCTCCATGTCGATCTGGGTGAACTCCGGTTGCCGGTCCTGCCGGAGGTCTTCATCGCGGAAGCATTTGGTGATCTGAAAATACCGGTCCATGCCCGAGACCATCAGGGTTTGCTTGAATAGCTGCGGCGATTGGGGCAGGGCGTAAAACTTTTTTGGGTTAAGGCGGCTCGGGACTAGGTAGTCGCGAGCACCTTCCGGAGTACTCTTGGTGAGGATTGGCGTTTCTATCTCGATGAATCCTTTTTGGTGCAACACGTCGCGGACGGTGCGCGTAATTTTGTAACGCAACTCGAGGTTCCTCTGTAGTTCTGAGCTGCGCAGATCGAGGTAGCGGTGTTTGAGCCGCAGGGCCTCCCCAACCTCTTGGTTCTCCCAACAGGAAAACGGTGGGGTGCTGGACGGATTCAAAATTTCGAGTTCGTCGATATAAACTTCGATTGCTCCCGTTTTGAGTTTGAGGTTGACCATGTCCTCGGGCCGCGCACGCACTTTCCCCTGGACAGCGATCACGAAGTTTCCCCTCAGCGACTGCGCCTCCTGGTGGGCTAGCTTATCGATTTGTGGATTGAGGACCACCTGCGTGAGGCCCGTCTTGTCCCACAGGTCCACGAAGATCAGTCCACCGTGGTCACGCCGGGTATACACCCAGCCGCAAAGAGTGACCACTTCACCAATATTTTTTTCCGTTAATTCGCCACAGGTGTGGGTGCGCTGCATTTCAAAATCCGTTCAAAACAGGGTCGGGAAGCCGCAAAAGACCCATTAACATACTGAAAATAAGGGGGACTTGCAAGGGGATTCCTGTTGGGGCCGGAGCCGACGAATGGGTCGGATTATTTCCGAAGGGTGTGCGTGGAACTTAATCTTCTATCGGCTCAGGAGCCACGCCAGCTTCCTCGGCGCGTCGTTCTTCTTCTAGAGCTTTTTGTTCCTGTATCTTTTTTTCCGCTTCGTACCTGGCTTGTTCCTCTTCCAGTTGCTTCTTGCGGAGTTGGTATTCGATCACCATCTGTGGTTTGACCTTGACGGCAACGGGAATATTCACTGTGCCACAGGAACGTGCGCATACGCCGCATCCGGTACAGATCCTCTTGTGAAACACCGGCCGATTGTCTTTGTCCTGCGTAATAGCTCCTGGGATGGGGCAGTCGATGATGCACTGCTGGCAGAACGTATCCCCGTAGGCCTGGCATTTCTTCTTATCGAGGATGGCATACCCCATTTTCACGTCGGCCGGACTTTCCACCGGCAATAACGCGCCGTCGGGACACGCCGAAATGCAGTGTAGGTCGTCGCACATGACGCAGGGGTTCTTTTTGGGATCAATGTAGGGTGTGCCCATGACCAGGAAGCCGAATTTCTTAGGCGCCTTCACGATGGCGTCCTTAGGGCAGGCGTGGATGCACTTGTCACAACGAGTGCAGTCCTGCAAAAACTGTCGTTCGGTGATTGCCCCCGGCGGGCGGAGCAGCGGAACGCGCTTAGTGACTTTGTCGACCGCTTCATTGACCTTGTCGATTTTGTTCTGGACCGACTCCACCGCAGGTTTGGCGAAAAAGTGCACCCCCTGCTTGAGGAGGCCGCGCCGGTCGTATTCTTGGTCGGCTTCCTCCCCATCGTCCACCCGATCCAGCAGTTCTTCCAGGTTGCTTTTTTTCGTGACCGTCGGGGTAGGAAGCTCGTCTTCTTCCGGGTCCTCCAACTCTGCAGGAACAACCAGAGGTTCCTCCGTCTCTTCAGATTTGGAACCCGGACGAAACCGTGAGACGAGGCGTTTGAAAAATCCTTTCTTCTCGACCGGGGACGCGTCTTCTTCTGATTCGGTGGCGGTGACCTCTTCCTCTTCTTCCGTAGCTTCGGCGGACTCGTCAAGTTCTTCTTCCTTGTCGTCGCCGGGTTTTTCTTCTATGGATTCGGCAAAATCCATGAACCGTCCAAAAGAGAACAGGTCGCGCCGGGAGACGTCTTTTTCTTTTTCGGGTGGTTTCGGTTTTGGGGTGATGGCTTCTCGGTCGAGGCTCAGAGGGCTGACTTCGGGCGAAGAATCGTCACCGCGCTGATCATGGCTTATGTTGTCTGTGCCCGTCGCGCGTTTCTTCGGTATTTTTTTACCCTTGAAGGTTTTTTTTGCGAGGCGGTACCGGAAGTCCATAGCCTGTGGGTGCCTCTAGCATGAAATGGTTTGCGAAATAGAATCTTTCCCCCGTTGCTTCTTCTTCGCGAGATATCCAGTCAGGGGAAAAGCCGACATCCACCCCTCCTGTTTCTCTTTCGTAGAAGGGGGTTGTGAGGACTTTGCAAAAATGAATTTGGCCCCATTTTTTTTTGGAGGATGCCTTGCAGTAATTATTTTTCGTTTATTCCCAGCCGAACTCCTCGGCGATGAATTTATAGTCGTGCCAGTTTTGGGCGTTGGAGTTTTCCAGCATGTATTCGTCTGTCGCTAGGACCAGCGGGTGCCCTTTGTTGACATAGGATTGTGCTGTCGGAAAACGCAGGATGAAAATGGTCACCGCGATGCATGCCAGTTCCATGATATCCGGCTGGGCCTTGATCTGCTCCATCACCTCCTCGGCGTTCTCGGCGGTGGTGCCCTGAAACATTCCGGCGGTTTTTTCTTCCAGTTCCATCCGTTCGTCGCAGATTGTGGCGGCACGCATCTGCAGTTCCAGAATGCGGTTGTAATCTTCCTGGTCAAATTCACCGTCCATTTTCCCGTCGTCCCAAACTGAGCCGTCGACTCGTCTCTCGCCGGGAGAATCTTTACGTTCGGCGGTTTCACAGAATGTCAGATTTGCTTCGTCAAGCATGATTTTAGCTTTGGTTTCGGTACTGGGTTCCCGGGATGACATGATGTTTAAAAATTCTCCTTAAAGATCGAGGTCAATGTTCCGGCTTTGCTTTTCTTGGGCTCGGCAATTATTTCATTCGTGGAGCCTGCCGGATTGAATACTAACGTGACCCGTCATGCTACCACTAAACTTCCACCGAATCCCACAGAAAACTCAACGATTTTTGGGCTCGATCCCTCGGTTTTCTTTGCGTTTGCCGTTCCTTTGCTGTTTAATATTTCGTAATCGATACGACAATGTTCAAGCTCCCGCGGTCGGTTTTCTCCTCGCCGGGACCTAGATTGCACGGTTATGAAAAAAGTTCTTCTGTTATTTCCCCCGGAATGGGTCCCCACGGCCCCTTACCTGGCGCTCCCAAGCATCACCGCCGTGCTCCGCCAGAACGGGATCGCCGTGGTGCAGAAAGACATCAATGTTGAGATGTATGACCATATTTTCACCCGTGGGTTCCTGATGTTCATTAAGGGGCGTATCGAGAACCGCCTCAAGGAGTTGAGGGAAAAGGCAAGAATGGGCGCGGCCACGGCTGAAGAGCGGGAGCTCAAGAAGATGCTCAAAGTCTACTCCTACACCGACCTCGAACATCATATTGCGAAGGTAGAGCAGGCCAAGGAGATCATGCGCGGGCCGGAGTTCTACGACGTCGCCAAAGCCGAGGAGTCACTGAACGCGTTCCGAGAAGTGATGGAATACGTTTCCGCCGCGTATTATCCCGCGAGCATCCAGTTTTATCCGATCGAGAGCAACCTGAATATTTACCGTCCCTGGGTGTCCGACGACCTGCTGAAAGCCCCGCATGACGAGAACGTCAATGTATATGCAGACATCTGCAGACAGCTCGTGTTCTCTGCGATAGAAGACGAGAAGCCTGACGTGATTGGTATCTCTGTTGGTACGCCGGTGCAGCTCATGTCCGGTATTACCTTCTCCACACTCATCAAGGAGAAGTATCCCGATATCCACGTGACCGTTGGCGGGAACATCATTACCCGTCTACGTGACGAGTTTCCGAAGAAAGAGAAATTTTTCGGCACGGCGTTCGACTCGATCATCTTCTACGAAGGTGAGCAAGCGATGGTGCGGCTGGTGGAGGCGCTCGACGGCAAGCTGCCAATGGAGAAAGTCCCCAACCTCATCTACCGTGGCGAGGACGGAAACATCCGCGTCAACGAGACGCATCAGGAAAAAGTGAACGAACTGCCGCCGCCTGATTTCGACGGGATCCCGTGGGAAAAATATTTTTCACCCGAGCGTATCGTCCCCTACCTTGGTACGCGTGGGTGCTACTGGGGCAAATGCACCTTCTGCGACCATGGTGCGGGTTACATCGATCAATTCCGCGCCAAGCACGCCGACCAAATCATCGAAGAACTGGCGCACCTGAAAAAAACCTGCAATGCTAAACATTTTTTGTTTACCGACGAGTCGTTTCCTCCGGCACTGTTTAAGAAACTGCCGGCGCTCATGATCGAAAAAAACCTCGATATTTACTGGACCACTCTCATAAGGTTCGAGTCGAGTCTGCTGGAACCCGAAGTGTGGGATCGCGCGGCGGAATCTGGGTGCCGGTCACTTTATTTCGGGCTGGAGTCCGCCAACGACCGCGTCATCAAGTTGGTGAAAAAAGACACTAACATTGACGCTGCCGTTGTTAACCTCACCCAAGCGGGGCGCGTCGGCATCTGGAGTCATGTCATGGCGTTTTATGGATTTCCCACCGAAACCGGGGAAGAGGCCGAGGACACGCGAAAGTTCCTGCTCGACAATCAGGACATCATCCATTCCGTCGAGATGTATTTTTTCGTTTTGTACAAACATGCGCCAGTGATGAAGATGCTTGATCAGCTTAAGATGCATGTGAAAGGTAATCCCGAGCACGACTTTGCGCAGGATTTTTACTACGTTCCCGAGAATGGCCAGACGGTAGAGGAAGCCATGGACCGGTACGACAATTTTTATAAAAACGATTTCGATCCCTGGGCACTGCGCCTCAATGCGCGCGAGCACGTCTTTTTGTACATCACCCACTATGGTACCAACAACCTGCCTCACCTGTACCTCAAGAACGATCCCGAGCCCGCCTCAGCCACATCGTAGAAAAAGTACTCACATTTATTTAAATAAGAGCAGCGGGCGGTCCTATCGTTAGTCGTTGCGGGTAAACCCACGTAAGGGAATATCGGGATCGATCTCAGGATCCGTCAGTGGTTTGGGAGTTGCTTTTTCTGCGGGGGTGGGGGATGTTTTCTGTTGGTCCGCTTCGCCGCGTTTCTCGGCGAGGAAGACGGCGATGTCTTCGTTGATCAGGGTGTCCGGACACATCTTCAGGTGCTGGCGAAAAAACGGCATGTTCATTATCCGGTCGTTGTATAGGCAGTCCATCCCGTAAAAATCGAATAGCCCTCCGATCGGCCGCGGTCCCACCAGAAACAGCACCCCGTTGGGCAGTAAGACATCGGCGGCTGATGCCAGAATCTTCTCGCACACGGTTCGGTCCTGATAATAAAACATCGGAATCCATTTGAAGACCATCCCGTATTTGTCTTTATAAACTTCTTCCAGGTGTTCCTTCTCAGGTAAAAACGAAACTTTCTTCAGGTTGTCGAGTTGTTTGCGTTGTGCGGCGTGGTCCCAAAGCTGGTGCGCATTTTTTTGTGCCAGTTCCGGGTCACCATAAAGGATGGTGTATTCCCGCTCGTGGGTGCAGTCGACGCAACCGGCGATGACCATATCGAAGGTGTGGACGAGCACGCGGTCGACTTTTTCCAGCTTGGCGGACATGCCCGGTGCCATTTCCATGTAATAGATGATCTGGTCCAGTGCCAGCGGTTGAAGCGCGGGTTCGTCGATGCCTTTCGCCCCTTCAGGGTAAAATGGAACGGCATAGACCGCTTTCATTGGGTCCGTCGCAGGGGGAAATCCGTTAAAGAACCATTTCCACGTGAACGGGTACTCGGGTGCCCTTGTCGGAGGATTGGATTGCGAGTTTACGTGCCAGTCAGGATAAAAAGAAACCACCCGTTTGTCTTCATCGTCGATGAGGACGAACGACTGGGAGTTTACCTGGACCTCGCGTCCGCATGAGGGCTTGCCGCCGATGGCCCGGTTGACATATGGAATCGGGTTGGGATCGTCAAGGACGGTAACTTTGTAAATGTCGCCCTGATGGACGGTGAGGCAGACTTTATAGTCTTCGTGGAAATACCGCCACGGCGGATCGGGCTGGGGTGACCAGGTGATTTCGTGCGACCGGTTGGTGTCCATGAACACGTGCAGAATGTCCTCTTCGCCCGCGGGGGCCTTGGGTATGAAGAAGGATGCAAAAATATTGTATGCACCGGTGGATGGGTAGGTGGGGAGTCCGCGGTAACGCAGCGTGTCCAGTTGCTCCTCGCGCGACTGGTCCTCGTAGATTCCCCAGAGGAACTCGAACGCTGCGCCTCCGCTTCCCGGCAGGGTCGATTGGAACAGTTCGACAACGGGGATGATGTCGAGTCGGGCCCAGTTTACCTGAAACATGAAGCTCAGGAAAACCTGCCGTCCCTCGAATGTTCCGTCGGGCAGGGCGTAGAGAGCATCTTTGGTGAGTTTGACATCGTATTTCCCGTCGCCAAGCGAGACCAGATTGTCGTCTTTATAAAAATATTTAACTTCAGATACCGGTACGCGCCACACTTCGGCGGCTTTTTCGCGAAGAAAGTCGAGGGTCATCGTCTTCCATCCGGGTTGGTCTTTGATATCGATCTGCGATTTGAAAGTGCGGGCACGGGGTTTGATGCCGACCCACTGCCGGCAGTCCAGTTGCATGCGGGCCAGTTCCAGACAGGTTTCGCCTGTGTCGGAGTTTTTGCCCCATTTAGCTTCGTGCAGGGGATGTCCGCCCGGATCGGTTCCCAGGAATCGGCGGCCTTCGTCATTATAGAAAGCCATGTGTCCTGTACGGTAGATTTTGATCCGTGTGGTGGCGACGCCTGGACTTTCACCCTCGTGCCAGTAAGTGGCGCCGTCTTGTTTTGTGGTTTTAAGCTTGGACAATCGGTTGCGTATGGACACGGCAACGGCTTCGTTGTCTGCAAACGACAACGCGCCGGGACGCGACAGGGCCACCTGGATTTTTTTCTCCTGCACGGGGTGTTCCTTGAGATACGAGGTTAGATTAGATAAGGATGCCGATTATAGGAAGTCCGCTTGGGTTCTGTCAATGTGGTAAGTGTAAATCGAAAAAATTTGCTGATACAATAGCGCCATGCGTTTCAAAATCGCTTTAGTCAATATGCCCTTTGGGTTTCATATCTACCCGTCGGTCCAGCTTGGGACCCTGTCCACCCTGATGAAATCGCACGGCTGGGATGTGAAGAGCCATTACCTGAACCTTCACTTCGCCCACCAGCTCGACCTGCCAGTGTATAACCAGCTTTGCGAGAAGAGGTTCCTCATCGGTGAGTGGCTTTTCTCGCACCTCTTGTTCGGACAGAACCCGAAGAACCAGGAATACATGGAGCATTTTGAGTTACACATCGAGGACGTTTGCCAGTCCATCGAACGTCCCCGGGAATTTTTATCGGACGTGAAAACCAAAATGGTCCCAGAATTTCTTTCCTGGGCGGTGGAGACAGTGGATTGGAGTCAGTACGGCGCGATCGGGTTTTCTTCGACTTTCAACCAGAACCTCGCCAGCCTGACGCTGGCCAAGCTGATCAAGGAAAAATACCCGTCCGTCAAAATCCTGTTTGGCGGATCCAATTTCGAATCGGAAATGGGTCTGGAATATTTCCGGGTGTTTCCTTGGATCGATTACGTGGTTCCCGGCGAAGCCGAGGGCGTGCTGCCACCATTGATGGAGTCCCTGTCCAATGGTGGTGCGGTTCCCACGGGAGTGGTGTACCGGCGCGATGGGCAGGTTGTGTACGAAGACAGCCACGAATTAAACGAGTTCAGCAAAAACGCTCCGCCCGACTACGATGATTTTTTCGAAGAGTTGAAACAGGTCGACTCCAAGTCCGCATTGAAGGAAAACCCGGTCATCCTCTATGAGACCGCGCGTGGATGCTGGTGGGGCGAGAAGCATCACTGTACCTTTTGCGGGTTGAACGCCTCGACCATGAAGTTCCGGTCAAAACCGATGGAACAGGTCCGCGCCGATTTGACCGATCTGTCCAAACGTTACGATTCGTTCCGGTTTCGGCTGGTGGACAACATCCTCGAAATGAACTATATCGACGGAATTTTTGGCGAACTGGCGCGGAACAATTACGATCTGCAATTTTTTATAGAGGTGAAAAGCAACCTGACTAAACAGCAGATCAAGGTGCTGGCTCATGGCGGGGCGAAGGTGATTCAGCCTGGGATCGAAAGCTTCAGCCTCAACCAGCTTCAGGAAATGGATAAAGGCGTGCGCCCCATGCAGAATATTGTGTGCATGAAATGGGCCATGTACTACGGGATCGAAGTGAACTGGAATATCTTGATCGGGTTTCCGGGGGAGACGGATGAGGATTATCGCCAGCAGATCAGGTTGATCAAACTCCTGTTTCACCTGCCGCCACCCGAGTGCGTGGGAAACCTGTGGTTGGAGCGGTTCAGCCCTTACTTCACGCGGCCTGATGAATACGGAATCAGCATCACGGGTCCAGGCGAAGCTTACTCTTATGTTTACGATTCGCCTGGCATCGACTTGTTGAAAATTGCTTACGACTTCGAGTTTAAAACCGAGACCCGGATTGATCCACAGTTGAAAAACGAACTGATGCAGACGGCGGCGGAATGGAAGCGGCGCCATCAGTCTGATCAGTTGCCTTACCTGATGTTTACGAAGGCGATGGATTTTGTGACCGTCTATGATGGAAGGTCAATGGAGGAGCCGGTTAAGACACGCTTTGACGGTCCGCCAGCGTGGATCATTTTGTTCTGCAACGAGTCCCCGAAAACACTCGAGCAGATTCGCGATCACCTCCGCGAACAGGGGCTGCAGGAAGAGGCGCCGGATTTTGTTGAAGAGTCTGTTGTTCACTTGGAGCAACAAGGTCTTCTCTATGGAGAGCGAGGCAAATACCTGACACTTGCCCTGCCGCATAACGCGAATTTATAGAAATTTTTAATGATCGGGCGTCGGAAATCTGCCAAGCTGGCACTCTAAATATTATTTTCAAAATGGTGCTTGTCCCGTCAAATGTGGTGCTGTGGTAACGCTCCTTTCTAGCCGACCTTCATCCCAAGTGTAAGGTTTCCCCCTGCGTGCCCGACTGCTCATTGATTTCTTCAATTGCTTAAGCAATGAGTGGGGTGCGTTCCTTATTTTCTGTTTTTCTCTGGAAACAGTCGAGTTGACAGATGGGACTGAACCCCTTATAATTCCATACTCAACCAGAAAACAACAAGTTGTCATCAGTTCGCTCGCCGGGCCGGTTGTGTTCACGCCTGCGACGGCAGGGTGGAGAATTTCTCGAAGACCGATCACTTTATTTTGAGAGGCAAGACACCAATGGCAGAGATTGAAGAAGGAAAGAAATACGAAAAAATTGCGTTGGATTGCTTGAGCCAGAACGACCTGCAGAAGGCGGAATCCAATTTTCTCCAAGCCCTGAAACACATGGAGCAATCCGGTGATGAGGCGGGGCAGGCCTATGTGCTGGGCAACCTTGGCAACCTCTGCTTCCAAAGCCGCCGACTGGACAAGGCCGAAGATTATTACAGCAGGGCCCTGACCTTCATGGAAAAAGTGAAGGACCCCGGGGGGATCGAGAGTTCACTCGGTAACCTGGGCAGCGTTTTTCTTTACAAGGGAAAGCTGGACGAAGCCGAGGGCAACTATAAAAAAGCGCTGAGACTCCTTGAGCAAGCCAACGATGTCGAAGGCCAGAGTCTCTACAACGAATACCTGGGGAATGTTTGTCTCAAACGTGACGATCTGGAAACAGCTGAAGATTTTTTAAACCGCTCCAAAACCCTGCTCGATGCAGAAAAGCACCAGGACCGGATCAAACAGCTCGACGACAAGCTCGACTCCCTCAAGAAACACCCCAAATACCTTGAGAAGAAAGAGGAGGCGGTACTCAGGGAAATCGAGTCCCTCAAACAGGCAGGCAAGAAACGAGAGATTTTATCCAAATATCAGGATTTGGAGGAATTGTATTACCGTACCCGCCAGATGGAAAAAGCGGCCGGGGTGATCGAGAAATCCATCGCGCTGTTCGAGGAGTTGGGCGACAAACAATCTGCCGGTGTCTGCATGGGCAACCTGGCGGGTATCCTGCTCCAGTTGGGTTATTCCGGTCAGCCCGAACAATTCGATAAAGCCGAAGAGTACTGTAACCGTGCCTTGGAAATTATCGAGAAGGGGCAGGATCGGCGGCGTCAGTCCTACCTTCTGGGCAGTCTGGGAAATATCTATCTTCACAAAGGAGGCAAGGAATTCCAGCCCAAGACTTCCCGGGAAAGGGATCTCGACAAAGCTTTGGACCATTATGAGCAGTCCATGAAACTCATGTCCGAGTTGGGCGATGCCCTGGGCGAAGCCCGCGGCTATTCCAACCTCGGCAACGTGCGGCTCCTGCAGGAAAACTACGATGATGCCCGGGTTCAGTTCGAGCGTTCCCTGGAGATCATGGAGCAGTTGGAGAACCGTCCCGGTATTGCTCAGCAATGCGAATCGCTGGGCGATATTCATTTGAAACGGGAAGACCTTGAACAGGCGGAAAGCTACTTCAGCCGGGCCAGCGCGTTGTATGAGGCCATGCAGGACTCCAAGGGCGCGCAGCAGCTGCAGGACAAGCTGGTCTATATCATGTCTCGTCCGGAGTACATCAAGCGTCGCCGGGCAGAGCTGCTGGAGGCACTTAAAAAATCCGAAGACGAAAAAGACGACAAGACCCGGCTGTCCGTGTTGGATGAATTGGGTCATCTCCACTTTCTTGCGGGAGAGTTGGATGCGTCCGTCGAAACACTGCGGAAGGTTATTGAGTTGAAAGAGAAGTTGAAAGACGAGGCCGGGCTCAGTTTTTCGCTTGGCAGTCTGGGGGGGATGCTTAAGGAAATGAATAACCTTGAAGGCGCCGACGAAAGCTACAACCGGGCAATCGAGGTCAAGGAAAAAACCAAAGACACTTCAGGGCTAGGGGAGCTGTACGATGGTCAGGCCACCGTATTGATGATGCGCGGTAAGCTCGATGAAGCTGAAAAGCTCATCAATAAATCCATGCGCTTCCACAAGAAACAAGGAAATGACCGCGGGCTGATGAACGACTACCGGAATCTGGGGAACGTGAGCCTGCAAAAAACTGACTGGACCGTTGCCGACAAACATTACCGGAAGGCCCTGGAGATGAATACCAAGGCCGACGACAAGTTTGAAATGTCCGAGGACCACCGGAACCGAAGCAACCTGTACCTGCAAAAAGAAGACTGGTCTGAATCCGAACAGCAATCCCTAAAAGCGCTTAAGATTGCGGAAGAGATCAACGATGTCAGGAGTGTCTGCCATGATTACCGTGTGCTGGGAAGGATTTATGGCGAGCAGAAATCGAGAAACAAACAGGAAGAGTATTACAAAAAAGCCCTGGAGAAGAGCCAGGAGCTCAAGGACGCAAGGGAAGAGCGCATTGATCACAGGAACCTGGGTGAATTGTGCCTGAGCCGTGGGTACAAGGACCGGGCCGAAAATCACTTCCAGGCCGCGCTTGATATCTCCTTGGGTGCAGGCAATAAAAAAGAAATTGCCGCCGATTACCGCAACATGGGGAACCTCAGTTTCAACAATGGCAAGCGGGACGAGGCGGAAAAATATTACCTGGATGCCCTCGCGGGGGCCCTTGAAGTGGGCGATAAGATGGGGGCCGCACAGGACCACACTTATCTAGGCAACTTAAAGTTTAGAAGCGAAAAATTTGATGAGGCCGAGGTTGACTTTGATAAAGCCGGCGCGTTGTTTGAAGAAGTTCAAAACACCACGAGCCGGGTCCAGCTTTTTCTGACGGTGGCGCGCATGGAACTGGTTGTCAGCCGGATGGATCCAGGCGAAAAATATCTAGACCTCGCGAAAAAAGTTTCTAAAGAACTCGGGGACCCGGAACTCATCACGCAGGCGATTGAAGAAATTGAAAAAATGAAGGAAGCCCTGGGCCCCAGCCCTGATCTGGTGTAATAAATTTTTCTTGCTCGGGGGGGGGTAATTTGGCAAAAAAACATCCCGCTAGACGAGTCTATTCCAGACGGAAAAATCCTATAACGACCGGAAAATTATTTCTATTCACCTAAAAAGTTGTTTAAATACAATGTTTTATAAAGTTTATTACTATTAGATAGAAAGAAAATGAAAATTTAATTTCTCCTTGTGGCGGGTGTGGAGGCTTTTTCCCCATTTTTTTCACAGAAAAATAAGGGTTTATATTTTCTTGACATTGGCGTTGAAATTACATATAAACGCTTACATCTAAGTATAAAAGGGCCAAATTAGTAGTGCGCTTTTCTATGCCTGACTTGTAAAACTGTTTGGAAGTTCAGCTGAAAGTTAGGTAGGAGAAATCCTATCGTAGGGTTATTGAGCACCTATGAGAGCAAACTATAGTCCGCAGATAATGGAAGAGGCGGTGTTTCGTCACCTCAACCACTTGGAGAGATGTGGTAGTCGTGCGGAGTACGACGAGTACCATTCTCTGTCCGACCCCATTTACGAACTTCCCGAAGATGATCGGGAGGTGGCGTTCGAGAAAGTGAACAAGGTATTTTTCGTCGAGCGGTTGAAACTCGGTGAACACGTTCTTCGGGCGCTCGAAGCGGTCGGGCTGATCCCCAAGAGAAGGCGTGCCGCGCGAAGAGCCCAGCTGGTCGCCGTTGGCGCCGGCCCTGACGAAGAGACGTCGATGTCAGCGACGGAATCAGAGTCTGACGAGTCCACCCCGGAATCCCACCCCGAAGACGAAGCAGTCACCCCCCCCGAAACCCGCCAGAACGAAGACCCCGAATCACAAGAAAACGACGACAACGATGAGTCTGATGACGGAGTCGTTGCGTATGATTTGGCGCGCGATTTTGAAGAGCGCATTCACGAGGTTACGGTGAAGCGTGCGATCAACAAGGTCGACGAAGGATCGAATGTGCTGAACCGGATCTCCGGCCGTCCCGTGATTGAAATGCGGGTGCTTGCCAGCCGGTTTTCCAATCCGGAGGAGGCGCAGGAGCTCGATGCGTTTCTTATCCACGAGTTCATGCATGCCAAGGACATGGTCGATCCGGAGTTCGATTACGAGGATGCTTTTATTCCCGGTAACCCGTCCGTGAAGAACCTCATCACGGCCCGGTTCCGGTTGTTGTGGAACATATACGTCGATTCCCGTTTGGAGCGGGCTGGAATCATCTCAGTCCTGCCCAGGGAAGCCCGTTACCGCGAGTTTGACAATTTCTACCGCAAGATTCCCGAGCAGCAGAGACGGGGAATTTTCGAGGGGCTCTGGCAGACGGAAAAGTTCACTCACGAAGAGTTGCTTTCCATGGCCACGGATCTCGAGTCCCTGATGAGCAAGTATGTCGACGACGCTGAGATCAGCGAGGAAGAGCGGGACTACATCCATCTCCAGGGATCGGCCTGTCCGCTGTGCAAGTTTCCCACGTACAACTGGGTGGACGATCCGGAAAGTATTTGCGATGAGATGGTGATCGAGGCGATCCAGATTGATTTCCCTGACTGGGAAAACAAGGATGGCGCCTGCGACCGTTGCGTTGAGGTTTATGAGTTACGAGCCGGCGTTTAGTGGAGCCGGTGATTTTAATATCTGCAAGTTTAAGGATGTTTGTGAGGTAGTTGTTTGTGATGAGTTGGTTTAATTTCAAGCAGGTTTCTAACGAGAAAGGGGGGCCATTTTTACGGGGGCGCACCCGGGAGTGCGCCGAATCAATGCAGGAGCTCAGTAGTTATTATTCATTTAGTCTTTTTTCATTCCCAAAGGGAGGGCAAGTTTTATGAGACTAAACCGAAGGAAATTCTTGCAGGTGAGTGCTGGCGTAGCTACGGCTATGGCGCTGACCAGTAAGAAAGTAGGAGCTCAATTAAAGCCCGTAGTCAAGGTAGGGAATCCGCTGGAATCCTACCCGGACAGACGGTGGGAGGAAGTTTACCGCGATCAGTACAAGTATGAGCGGTCTTTCACCTACTGCTGTTCACCCAACGATACCCATCAGTGTCGTGTTCGTGGATTCGTCCGGAACGGGATCCTGATGCGGATCGAGCAGAACTATGATCACCACAAAGTCCGTGACCTCTACGGCAACCAGGCTGACGCCGCGTGGAACCCGCGCATGTGTCTGCGTGGTATGACGTATCCGAGGCGTGCTTACGGTCCTTACCGGAACAAGTATCCGATGATCCGCGTAGGCTGGAAAGCGTGGGCGGACGATGGTTTTCCGTATTTGAACAAGGAAAACCGCGAAAAGTATAAGATGACAAGCCGGGGCACCGACGAATTCATTCGTCTGTCCTGGGATCAGACATTCACTTACCTGGCCAAGGGTCATATCGCTGTAGCGAAAGCGTACAGCGGTGCTCGTGGCGCGCAGCGCTTGAAAAACGAAGGCTACCAGCCTGAGATAATCGAGGCGATGGGTGGTTCCGGTCCGCGTACTTTCAAGTATCGCGGCGGCATGGGCCTGCTCGGCGTTTTGGGTAAGTATGGGGTCTACCGATTAGGTAACCAGATGGCCTTGCTTGACTCGATCATTCGTGGTCGGGGACCGGGTAAGGTGTTGGGCGGTCGTGCATGGTCCAACTACACCTGGCATGGCGACCAGGCTCCGGGACATTCCTGGACGCATGGGATGCAGACCTCTGACATCGACTTCGCTGACCACCGTTATGCGAAGATGACGATTCAGTGGGGTAAGAACCTGATCGAGAACAAGATGCCGGAAGCGCACTGGTACACCGAGATCATGGAACGCGGTGGTACGCTGGTGTCTATCGCTCCCGAGTACAACCCGCCGGCAACGAAGGCGGACTACTGGGTACCGGTTCGCGCTGGTCTGTCTGACATCGCATTGTTCCTGGGTTGTGCCAAGATCATCATGGACGAAGGTCTTGTCGATATTGACTACGTTAAACAGTACACCGACATGCCTTTGTTGACTCGTCTTGACAACCTCGTCCGCTTGCATCCGGATGACATCATCCCCGGCTATAAAGCTCAGCAGTTGCCGAAGGATGGGTTCACCACGAAGTGGATTAAGAACTACAACCGTAACCAGATGCCGGACTACATGGTTTGGGATACGAACACGAATAAACCCGTGGCGATCAACCGTGAAGATATCGGCGCTAAGATGCTGAAGAAGAATATCGATCCTTCACTGGATGGTGTGTATGACGTCAAGTTGGTCAGTGGCAAAACCGTTCAAGTCATGCCGACGTACGAAATGCACAAGGTCCATTACAAGGATTACGATATCGACACCACAAACCAGATCTGTCACGCACCGAAGGACTTGATCGTCCGTCTGGCGCGCGATATGGGTACCATCAAGCCGGTTGAGATCCACTACGGTGAAGGCATCAACCATTACTTCCACGGAACCATGCATAACCGCGCGTCCTTCGTACCCCTGATGCTCACGGGTAACGTCGGACCGAAGGGTTCCGGTTCCATGACCTGGGCCGGTAACTACAAAGCGGGTAACTACCAGGGATCACACTGGTCGGGACCGGGCTTTGCGGCGATGGTTGCGGAAAACCCCTTCATCACCGAGATGGATCCAGCCAAGAACATCGACTGGAACAAAGTCAAGGGTTACCTGAAGGGTGAGGAAGTTTCCTACTGGGCGCATCGTGACAAAGCGTTGATCGTCAATACGCCGCGTTACGGCCGGAAGGTATTCACCGGACGTACCCACATGCCGACTCCGACGAAGATGGCATGGTATGTAAACGTTAACGTCATCAACAACGCGAAATGGTTCTACGAGTTGGTGTTCAATACGAACAACAACGTAGACATGATCACCGCTCAGGACATCGAGTTCACGGGTTCCTGTGAGTACAGTGACATCGTACTCGCTCCGAACTCCTGGGCCGAGTTTGAGTCCTATGAGATCACTTGCGCGTGTTCCAACCCGTTCCACCAGATCTGGGGCGGCACCGGCATCAAGCCGATCTTCGACACCATCGATGACAACCTGATCCACAGGGAGTTCTCGAAACGGCTGGCGGAGATTACCGGTGACAAGCGTTTTGCCGATCATATGAAGGTTTATGAAGGCGAAGCTCCGAACCGGACAAAGGCAATGGTTCGCCGACTGCTCACCACCTCGACGACGGGAATGGGCTACAACATCGACGATATCATCAACGGCAAGTATGGTGAGCCGGGATGTTGTCTGTTGCTGTTCCGTACGTATCCTCGAACTCCGTTCTGGGAGATGTACACGGAGTCTAAGCCGTTCTACACGCCTAATGGCCGTACGCAGTTCTACAACGACGAGCCGGAAGCGATCGAGTACGGTGAAAACTTCATCG
>CAJWLY010000011.1 GCA_913043155.1 uncultured Nitrospinaceae bacterium
GACTGTTGGAAGGGTGTAAGGGATTGACCAAGGGGTGGCCGGAGCAGGTGCTGACGATGCAGTCGAACTGGATCGGCAAAAGTTACGGTGCTGAGGTAGATTTTCAGGTGAAAGGGAAGGACGAATCGATCAGAGTTTTCACGACGCGGCCGGATACGCTTTACGGAGCAACGTTTATGGTTCTGGCGCCAGAGCATCCACTCACCTTTGTTTTGTCACGCGGTACGGAACAGGCAGAGTTGGTCGATGATTTCATAAAGAATGTGAAGCGGGAGGATAAGATTTCCCGCACCAGTGAGAAGGGGGAAAAGGAGGGAGTTTTCACCGGAGCGTATGTGGTGAACCCGCTCAACGGCGAGGACATCCCTGTGTGGTCGGCGAATTTTGTGTTGATGGATTACGGAACGGGAGCGATCATGTCGGTTCCCGCTCATGACCAGCGCGATTTGGACTTCGCGCGCAAGTACGGCCTAACGGTGCGTGTGGTTATCGAACCGCCAGAAGATTCCCTCGACGCGTTGACGATGACAGAGGCGTTTAGCGTCGATGGGACAATGGTGTGTTCGGATTCATTCGACGGGCTCTTCGGAAACGAGGCGCGACGCAAGGTCTGCGACTATCTGGAAAAGAAGAAGCTTGGCAAGCCGACGGTGAATTACCGTCTGCGTGACTGGGGCGTGTCGCGCCAGAGATACTGGGGCACGCCTATTCCTATTGTTCATTGCGATGATTGCGGTCTGATTCCGGTTCCGGAGAATCAGCTTCCAGTGAAGCTTCCGCTCGATGTAGAGCTTGGAGATCGTGGACGGTCGCCGCTGACGACGCTTGCTGAATTTATCGAGACAGAATGTCCAAAATGTAACAAGCCGGCGCGCCGGGAAACGGACACGCTGGATACGTTTGTGTGCTCGTCCTGGTATTTCTACCGTTATACGTCTCCGCATAACAATCGGGCGGCGTTCGACAAGTACGACGCAGATTACTGGATGCCGGTCGACCAGTACATTGGTGGGATTGAGCACGCGATCCTGCACCTGCTTTATTCCAGGTTCTTTCATCTTGTATTCGAGGACATGGGTCTAGTGAAATCAGACGAGCCGTTTTCAAATTTACTCACGCAGGGGATGGTGATCAAGGACGGAGCGAAGATGTCGAAGTCAAAAGGCAACGTGGTGGATCCAGAAGAAATCATAGAAACCCACGGGGCCGATACAGCACGGCTATTCATTTTATTTGCTGCTCCACCAATAAAGGACCTTGAATGGAGTAGCCAGGGCGTTGAGGGTTGTTCGCGCTTTCTGAAACGCGTCTGGCGCATATTCGAAGATTTTGTGGAAGAAATTAAAACCGCTAAATCCGTGTCAGAAGATTATGAGGCGGGTGCAAAGGAATTGCGCGAATTGAGACGAATGGCTCATGTAACTATCCGTCGGGTGACGGAAGATATTCAGATCCGTATGCAGTTCAATACTGCTATTGCGGCGATCATGGAGCTGGTGAATCATCTTTACAGTTTTCGCGATGAATGGACGTCTCTGAAAGAGAAGAGTGACGAAGCCCGGGCGGTGTTGCGGGAAGCGTTCGATATACTGATCCTTCTCCTTTCTCCTTTCGCACCGCATATTGCAGAGGAGATGTGGTCGCGGCTTGGATATGAGATGTCTCTGGGGTTTGTCTCGTGGCCGGTGTTTAACGAGGTGCTGACGCAGACCGAGGAGATGTTGATCGTGGTTCAGGTCAATGGTAAGGTGAGACACCGGATCATGGTGCCCACGAGCGCAGATGAAGAAGCCGTGAAGGCCCGGGTGTTGGACGATCCGAAGATTCGGGAACAAACAAAAGACAAAGAAGTGCGCAAGATCATTGTCGTTCCAGGAAAACTGGTCAACATCGTTGCGAAGTGAAAAATATGAAAGTACGCCAGGGCATCCTTTGCGCTCTCACGTTTTGCTTTGCGATTGCCGGGTGCGGATACCACCTTGCGGGTCACAGCTCGTCGCTCCCTTCTCACATCCACACGATTGCGATTCCCGTATTTAAAAATAGTTCTTCCCAGCCCAATATTCATCGCGAGCTTACCAGTATCATCCGTCGGAAATTCATCACCGACGGGCGGCTCAAGGTGGTGGACCGCAGAAAAGCCGATCTTTTGCTGAGCGGCACCTTGGTCTCTTACGACCTGCGCGTGGTTGCTTTCAGCGGCACGGACGCGGCTTCGGAATATATCGTTCAACTAGGGGTCCAGGTTAAAGCGGTAGACCGTGTTAAAAGGAGGACATTTTTGAAACAACAGAATTTCACCACTAAATGGGATTACCAGACGACATCGGATGTGATCGATTCGGAAACGGCTCGGTTTGCCGCGCTTGAGGAAGCTTATGAAGACCTAGCCGACCGGCTAGTCAGCATCATTGTCGAACAATTTTGATTTCTCTACTATGACTGTCAACGAAATTCTTCATGATATTGAGAAAGGGGAGATTGGTCCGTTCTATTTTCTTTATGGGGCTGAAAGTTTCTATCGTGTCGAAATTGTTCGGGCTCTCACCCAACAATTGATCACGCCGGATAACCAGGACTTCAATCTAGAACATTTCGAGGCCCGGGAAACTGCGCTGGGCGACTGGCTGGGTGCGGCGCGGACCCTCTCGTTCATGGGGGGGACCAAGCTTGTGGTAGTGCGCAACCTGCACGAAACCACGCTGGAAGATACCGAGGCGCAAATGCTTCTCGATTACGCTGCCAATCCAACTCCCGACTCCTGCCTCGTGATCACTACGGACAAGGCGGACCGGAAAAGAAAACTTTTTAAAACCCTCACTGCGATCGCTGGAGCGGTATCCTGCGAAGAGCCGCATGAAGCCGGACTCATCCCTTGGGTCAAGCGGCGTGCTCGGTCTATGGGATACGAATTGCAGGCGGAGGCAGCACGAAAAATGGTGGATCGGGTCGGACCCAAACCGGGAATCCTAGCCCAGGAACTGGAGAAGGTGATTACGTACGCAGGAAAATCGAAAACGGTCAATGGAGAGATGGTGGCAGAGTTGGTCGGGGAGATAAAAGTGGCAAACGCCTTCGCACTTACCGAGGCGTTGAAGGAAAGGAGATCGGAGAAGGCTCTATGTTTGTTGCGCAATCAACTCGACCACGGGGAAGAGCCGCTTAAAATTCTAGGCCTGATAGCATGGCAGTTTCGCACTTTATGGGAAGTGAAATGTCACGAGGCAAGAAAGCTGGGACCGCGGAAAATTGCGGAACTGATGGGAGCAAAACCCTTCATGGTGGAAAAGGCTCTGCAGCACACAAAAAACTTCAGTCAAGAAACGTTGAAAAACGGCCTCAAGAATCTGTTTGAAGCCGATCTGGAACTGAAAACCTCCGGAAAGGATCCGCAGGGTGTACTAGAATCGCTGCTTCTGAAGTTGTGCTCAGGTTGAAATGGTAGCTTGTGAGCTTTTCCTGATAAGACTTTCTAGGAATTAGAGGTGGTTGCTGCTTGCAGATGGTGTTTAGGCCGAGGCTGAAGCTTGGTGTGCTTTTCTGGCAATCCCGGCAATTTTGCGGGAAGCGGCACGCTTATGGATTGCTCCCTTAGAAGCGGCTTTCGAGATGGCTCGGGATGCCATTTTCAACGCGCTCTGAGCACCGTCCTTGTTCTCCGCGCTCACTTCAGCGAGTGCATCTTTGATCGCGTTTTTAATATGCGTTCGTCCTACCTTGTTTCGTTCGTTCCGCTTTACGTTTTGCCGGTTGCGTTTGAGCGCAGACTTGTGGTTGGCCAAGGAAATCTCCTATATAGAAAAAGGTCTATCCCTGTATAAGGGGAATCCCGGATTATGCTTTATTTGAGTTGAGCTTGTCAAGGATAGATAGGTCCGGTCCGGAAAAGGATTGCCTCGAAGTTTCTGAAAGCCTCCCATCAAGACGCCGAAAATATCCTGTATTTTAAATAAGTTGGCTACGCTTACGAACGCGGTTATTCTCGGTTTAAATATTTTTTAAGTAAGCCCGATTCAAGAATAGTTTTGTTTCCGTTTGCGAATTTGCGGGCCAACTCGAAACGCTCTTTTGCTCGTTTTTCCTCGCTTCTTTGGTGAAGCATTAACGCAATATTGAAATGAATTTCTCCCGTTGAGTTGTCCGCTACACTCGCTTGAGTGAATTCAAGTAGGGCATCAAAATACCTGCCTTTTTCATAGTGCGAAAGTCCCCGATCGTTGTGAATTTTTGCCGAAGGTTCTGCGCCTGGAGGCAGGGTTAATGGGGGTTCGCTGTCTCTTGAACAGTTAGTGAGGGTAAGTACCAATGCGAGAATCAAAATAATTTTTTTCATCGTCAAATTCTAAACCGATGGATCGCGTCTAAGGAAGAGTTCAAAAGATCAGTTGAGGCCGTAGGTGGACGGGTAGTGCAAGGGTTTGCTTAAATAGTACTTGTGCCGGATATAGGCGGAATAAAAATTTATAATTCCATCTTTAAAAGTGGGAAATGGGGTGTGGCCGTATTTTCCCAAGGCATAGCCCAGATAATAAAAATACCTTACGACTTGATTGGGTATCATCGTGAAATTGAAGTTAAACGCAGTTCCAAAGTCCCTAAAGTAGCCCCATATCGATAAAACTTCAAAGCTTATTTCTCCGCGAAAGGAAAAGATCCTGTGTCCGGAGACCGCGCTAGAAATGGACAGCGTGTTTGGGCCCCGCCCTATTTTGGTTTGCATTTCCCCTTGCGGTTCCTGATTGCCACAAGTTGGGGGGATACGCTCCCTGCTGTCTCAAGCTGGGCTCACCCAGTTACGCCAGTCGTCGTCGATCATTCCCTTATCCTTATACCGCTGCATGGCTTTCTTGCACTGGCAGGTGCGGTCGCATTCCGCAAGTTTCGTAAGTGCGGCTGCAAGAATGCGGGGAAAGCGGGAAACCGATTCTTGAACCTGACTGCGCTCTTGTTCGTTCTGCATACCTTCAAACAGTTGGCCTGCCTCAAATTTCCGGTCGGCAACGCCTTCGGCATAGTTGGTGAGATAGCAAACAGGTGCGTAGCATATCTCCAGTTCGCGGGCGAGAAACGTTTCCGGAGCCAGCGTCATCCCCACCAGGTCCCCGCCGGTCAAACGAAACTTCCGAATTTCGGCCGGGGTTTCCAGGCGCGGGCCCTCGGTACACACATAGATCGCTTCTTCGTAATGGGAAAATCCGAGTGAATGCAGGGAATCATGCGTCATCTGGCGGATTTGCGGGCAGAAGGGTTCGTTCTGGCGTATGAATCCGATTCCCCGGTTCTTGAAAAACGTGGTTTCCCGCGTTCGCGTTTCATCAATAATGTCGTGGGGTAAAACATAATCGCCCGGCTTGAAGGCGGTATTGATGATGCCGGGACCAGACCATGAAACAATGCGCTCGACACCGCATGCCTTAAGTGCGTAAATGTTGGCGCGGTAATTTACGAAGGGGGCGGTTATGGAATAGTCTTTTTCCCCGTGCCGGGATAGGAAAACATACTCCAACTCGCCGGCACGGAAGCGATGGATCGGGGCGCTCTCTCCAAACGGGGTCTCGATTGTCGTGCAGGCCTGCTCTCTGCCAAGAACGTCTTCGGCGAGAAGGTTGTAGGCGCCGCTTCCGCCGATTACGCCTAGCGGAACGGAAAACGGAGAATATGTTTTTATGTTCATGTTTGTTGTACCGTTATCATCACTCCAGGTATGACTGGATGTCATCTACATAATGGCTGGCCGAGTCGCGGATAGAGTGGATTTCATCCTCGGTAAGAGGCCGCTTGACTTTTGCCGGTGATCCAAGGACCATGCTCTTGGGAGGGACGATGGTACGGGGTGTTATCAGCGAACCTGCGCCGACAATACAGGCCTCACCTATTTCCGCACCGTCCATAACTACGGCACCCATTCCGATTAAGCAACGTGACCCGATCGTACAGGCATGAAGTGTTACGCCGTGTCCGACCGTTACCTCATCTCCCACGATCAGGGGATATTTTCCCCGCGCGACGTGAAGGATGCACCCGTCCTGGATATTTGTTCTCCTACCGATTCGGATGTGATTGACGTCGCCACGAACCACTGCGTTGAACCATACACTGCTTTCATCGCCGATCACCACATCGCCGATCACTTGGGCGCTGTCTACGATATAGGCCGATGAGGCGATCAGAGGTTTCTTGCCCTTATGCAGTACAATCATATGCGGGATACTTAGTTCGACGAGCCATTTTTAGAAAAATATTCATGTCCCAGAATTTATAATTGTAAATTCTTTATGTGTCCTGCGAGTTTCCTCTCGGCATGAGCACCACTTCCCAACCCAGCAATTTGCCCCCTAGGCTCCCTTAACTTTTGGCCGTTCGTTGAAGAATTTTTTTTCTTTTTGCCGAGGGATCGGTGATGGTCTGCCTGTTTGCCTTGCATCTTTTTACCGAAACAAAGACCTTGCCGTATGTTCAGCCCCTGACACGTTGCTTTACTACCTATGGTCAAACTGGAATTAGAGGATTATCGTAAAAAATACGCTGGATGTCATTAACAAAGCACTAGGGCTGGATAAGGAGCTCACACCTTGGTTCCAGGTTTCGCTTCACTACCCAACTTCTAAAATGGTTTGGCTAGTTTAGAGATGGCTGACGTTTTTCCCGAATCGCTTCACGACTTTTTTGCGCAAGGGCTCTCCGGTCTGTTTCCTTGCGCAAGGGTTGAAGGATATCTACTGTTACGTCTAGGCGGGGATTTTTGAGGAGATCCAGGACGTGGGTCATGAAATCCTTGTGGTACCAGCAGGCGATGGACGGATGGTTTTTGTCGTGATAGCTGATGGCCACGGGAACCACCGGACGTTTTGCCTGGATCGCCGCCTCAAAGTGGGAAGACTTGAAGGGTAATATATCACTTCCGTCAGTCGCTCGGGCCTCGGGAAACAGGACCACGGAGCACCCGGCTTCCAGCCGCTCGCGGATGCCGGTGATGGTCGCTTTCACCTGCTGTTTTCGGTTTCGGTTGACAAAGAGTGTCCCTCCTAGCCGGGTCAACCAGCCCATAAGAGGCCAGTGCTCGATCTCCGCCTTGGACACGAAGAAAGCGGGAAAGCAGGAACCGATTACGAAAATATCCGGTGTTCCAACATGATTGGAGACGATGAGTGACCCAGGAAGAACTTCGGTCATTGTTGTTTTTCGGATGTGAATGTTGAGCCAGAAACACGAACACCGAGCCCACAGCCGGGTGAAAAAGACAATGGCACGGTAATGTGCTTTTCGCGCCGGGAAAAAAATGGCTAGAAGTGCCAGGCCGATTAACCCGAATACGGTGTAGGTCAGGATAATTCCTGCAGTTCGTAAAATTGCCAGTAGATAACCCAAATAGATACCCCTAAAAACTAAATTCCGAGGTGTTCTTATTATGGTTTTTAAAAAGCTTCACCCGGTTTTTTGGTGATCCCGAACATGTCAGTGCATAAAATACGAGCTAGATTGCAGGCCAGAGAACCCGCCATATCTGCCGGCCCGATTCTAACAGGAGTTGGTGTGTTAAGCCGGCGCAACATTTCATCGGCCACGTAGGACCACGCGCGATGGCTTGTGGATAGACGGTAGTGGATTTTTTCCACTCCGCAGAACGGTCCCATTTCTTTAAGAACAGTGATCTTTTCGTTTTCAGATTCCTTTATAAACTGGTTGATGGTCCGAACAGCGGAAGCAGCTTCGTGGTACTCCACCCGGCTTTTGCGGAAGAAGATTCGGCGCAAAATCAGAAAATAAAATTTTCCAACGTCCTGCTCAAGGTCCACGGGTATCGTTGTGGTCAAAACGCTTGCACCGATTTCTTCCATCGTGTTGAAAAGAGTTTTCAGTCCCAAGATAATCTTTTCCGCAGAAACGCCGTACATGATGTCGTTGCCGATGTCCGTGACGAGAGCGACGATCATCCTTTTGCTTTTACTTTTATCCTTCGCTACGTTTAGAATTCCACAGTTGAGGATTGGAGGATAGACCGCGCTTAGGATACCTCCTTCTGTGATATATGCCCGGCCCGGCCCCAAGGCATGTAGAAACTCGACCGGTCGCGGTGACAGGCAACGCGTGAGACAATTCATTAATCCGTAACTGGCTCGCGCAAGGTTGCTGGCTCCGAGTAGGATAAAAAGCGCTGGGGAGGCGTGGCTTCCATCAGGTGATCTGGTTTCAGTTTGCATGGGCGCAGACCGGCAGGCATTCACAGGCCGTGGGCTTCAAGATGAAACGGATTTTTCTTTTTTCCAGAGATAAATTTTGGCTTAGCTGGGCCGCGTAGACAGGAGGGTGAAAAAAAGAATCAGCAGGCAGACAGGGATGTAAAAAGTTTTCCACACCGGTTGTGCTCCAGGACAGGAGCTGCTTCCGGCACTTGGACCCGCTATTCAACGGGGATGGGATTGACGTAAATTTCACGTGGTCTGATCCCGTCCGAGGGCCCCACCACCCCATCCCGTTCCATGGTTTCTATGATCCGAGCCGCCCGGTTATAACCTACCCGCAACCTTCTTTGTACATAGGAAATCGAAGCCTGTCGATCGCGAGCGACCAGGGCCACCGCCTCGTCATATTTTTCGTCGTAATCTTCTTCATTTTCTGACTTTTCCTCTCCGGTGGTGGCGACGCTGAAAATCTCATCTTTATATTCGGGTCTTTTCTGCTTTTTGATCGCATTGAGAATTCGGCGCATTTCTTCATCGCTTACCATGGCACCGTGGATTCGTATCAGACGGTGAGTGCCTGGTGGCATGAACAGCATGTCGCCTTTCCCGAGAAGTTTTTCGGCGCCTATGGAGTCGAGGATGGTCCGTGAATCTACCCGCGAGGTCACCTTGTAGGAAATACGGGACGGAAAATTGGTTTTGATGATTCCCGTTAGAACGTCGACGGAGGGACGCTGGGTGGCGACGATCAGGTGAATTCCGGCAGCGCGGGCCATTTGAGCAAGCCGGGTGAGAGCATCTTCAACGCCCTTGGAAGCCACCATCATGAGGTCGGCCAATTCATCGATAACGATTACGATATATGGCAAGCACGCAGGAGGCTCGATTGGTTTGTCATCTTCATCCTCCAGGGTTTCGCCCAATTCTTCAGTATGTGGTTTAATCTGTTTCTTGTTTTTCTTCTCCCACCGGCTCAGTTCCTCTTCATATTCCCTTTGCAGTTTTTCCACCTTGTTGTTGAAACCGCCGATGTTTCGGACTCCCAGATTCGCCATCATCTCGTAACGGTTTTCCATTTCCTGGACAGCCCAAGTCAGGGCGGCGGCGGCTTTTTTCGGGTTGGTCACAACCGGAGCGATCAAGTGAGGGATGCCATCGTAAATCGAAAGTTCCAGCATCTTCGGGTCCACCATGATCATCTTAACTTCATCAGGCGTGGCGTTGAGAAGCAGACTGCAGACCATGGCGTTCAGTCCGACGCTTTTACCCGATCCGGTCGAACCGGCCATCAATAGATGCGGGATTGTCGCCAAATCCTGCACGACGGGTTCACCGATGTTGTCTTTTCCGATGGCCATCGTCAGTTTGGAACCAGATTCGGCAAACTCCCTGGATGTTATAATCTCCTTGAAGGAAACGATTTCCTTTCGCGTATTGGGGATCTCGATCCCGACCACGGGTTTCCCGGGAACGGGCGCCAGGATGCGTAGGCTAAGCGCGCGCATCGCCAGAGCGAGGTCGTCGGTGAGCGAAAGGATGCGGCTAACCTTGACCCCCGGAGCGGGTTCGAACTCGTACAGAGTGATGACTGGACCCGGAAGCACTTGCACAACCTTACCCTCTACGCCGAAATCGGCGAGCTTGCGTTCAAGAATCGCACTACTGACGAGAATCTCCTCTTTCAGTTGTTCGGAATCTTCCATGGGCGGCGGATCGTCCAGTAGGTCGGTGGATGGAATCTGGTAGTCGCCTGCCTGAGTTGCCGGCAGTAGCTCTTCAACAACGAACTCCGGTTTCTTTTCTTTTTTCCTGGGCGCGGGCGCAACAGCTTGCTGTGATTCGGAGGGTTTGGTACGGGTAACGATCACCGGTTTTCTCACGTCAAGTTTTTCCAGCGGATCTTCCTTTGTTTTGCAGGCTTCACAAAAAATTCGAGTCCACTCTGTTCCCGCTTCCCGCATATAAACGATACCCCGGATCAATTGTTTAAAAACCGCCCCGAAAGACTTACCCGCTACCTCCAGCATGGCATTGACAGTCGTTCCCATTACCCCAAGGAGTGAGGCGAGGATTAGTGTGGACAGGAGAATCGTGGCTCCCATCATGTTGAGCCATGTCACCAGGAACCCGCCCAGGGTTTCGCCCGTGATGCCCCCTGTCTGAACAGCGCCTTTGAACAGGGGATCGGATTCAAATTGAACCGCGCACAGGGCACAGAGTCCGACCAGTAAAATGATTCCTGACCCTAACCGCACCGGCCAGTGGTAAAATTCCCTTCCGCGAACAAGCGCCCACCCGAGAATCAACGTGACCAAGGGGAAGAAGTAAGCACCGCTTCCAAATAGCTGAGCTAGCCCATCGGAAACATAGGCGCCCACTTTGCCACCAGAATTTGTAACCTCAACCTGACCGGATAACGACGTATTGAACGACGGGTCGACCGGAGAATACGTTACAAGAGAAATGACGGCGAACAAGGTGAAGGCCAAGGTTGCAATTCCTAAGAAATCGCGGACCAGGATGGAGATTTTTTCATTCATGGGGTGTGGTCCTAGATGAGGGTTGAGTTATCAATCGCCGTGTGGTGTCTTGAAGCACGGTATCCTTTTTCCAGTTTTCGTCATCTAAATGCGGGTAATCCAAAGTGAAGTGGAGTCCGCGACTTTCTTTTCGTTTCAGAGCTCCCTGTATAATCAACTGTGCTGTGAGCGCAATGTTTCTTAGTTCCAAGGTGTCTTTTGTGATGGTGAAGTTCCAGTAGTATTCCTTGATTTCGTCCAGCAGCAACTGAATGCGCCGTTCGGCGCGGTAGAGCCGCTTATCAGAACGTACGATTCCTACGTAGTTCCACATGAGCCGTCGTATTTCATCCCAGTTGTGCGAAACGACGACTGATTCGTCACTATCGACGGCGCTTCCGCTGTTCCATGCCGGGATGTCGTGGGCGGTAGAGTGGTTAAAATTCTCCTTTTTAAGCAATGAAGCCGCTTTTATAACAGCCCTGTGGGACAATACCAACCCCTCCAGGAGTGAATTAGACGCCAATCGGTTGGCCCCGTGCAGCCCGGAATAACAAACTTCGCCGCTGGCAAAGAGATTGCGAATATTGGTTTGTCCGTCGGGATCCACAACAACTCCGCCGCACATATAATGTGCAGCCGGTACTACGGGGACGGGCTCCCGCTCCATATCGAATCCGAATCGTAGGCAGGTCTGGTAGATATTGGGGAACCGCTCACGTGTGCGATATCCTTCAATATGAGTGGTGTCCAGATAGACACAATCGTCGCCGCTTTTTTTCATTTCATAGTCGATGGCGCGGGCCACGATGTCCCTTGGCGCGAGGCATCCCAGGGAATGGTGGTTTTCCATGAACGTGCTTCCATCCTTCAGCCGCAGGATTCCTCCTTCACCCCGCACCGTTTCGGAAATCAAAAACGATTTTGCCTGAGGATGGTAAAGACAGGTCGGGTGAAATTGAATGAACTCCATATTGGCAATTCGGGCTCCGGCCCGGTGGGCCGCAGCTATGCCGTCGCCTGTGGCTATGTCCGGATTAGAGGTGTAGAGGTACACCTTGCCCGCTCCGCCGGTGGCGAGGAGGGTGATTTTCCCTACGAATGTTTTGACTTGGTTCGAGGTTACGTTGAGTGCATAGAGTCCCAGTGCTTCGTCGCGCGCACTTCCCGGTTCGACCTTGGTATCGAGTCGGGCCAGGGTAATGAAGTCGATCAGCATATGGTGCGGGAAGATTTCGATGTTGTCTTTGCTTATAACCGCTTCGATAAGCGTGTGTTCGATTTCTCTTCCAGTGAGGTCGTTGGCGTGAAGGATACGATCTCTGGAGTGCCCTCCTTCGCGACTGAGGTGGTAATCCTCGCCATGAATACGGGTGAACTCGGCGCCCAGGCCGATCAATTCGCGCACACAGGCTGGCCCTTCCCTGCAGATGATGCGCACAACATCTTCACGACACAATCCGCGTCCCGCTTCCAGTGTGTCTTCGGTATGCAGTTCGAAGGAATCGTCATCGGTCATGACAGAGGCGATTCCGCCCTGAGCGTAGCGGGTGGTGGACTCTTCAAGCTCGCCTTTGGTGATGATTGCCACCGAACCGAATTGGGAGGCCTTGAGGGCAAAGGTCAAACCCGCGATGCCACTGCCTAGAATGAGGAAATCCTTTTCGATGTACATACTCGAATTATAGATATTTAACCCTTTGATATCAATAGGATAATAGAGGTATGGATGAAGAGGTGGGTTGGTGGACCCTTCGAGGGATCAATCTTCGGAAGCGGATTTAAGAGCAGGGAAATGGGAACGCCCTGTCGATGCCTTCTTGCCATTACGGTACAACTTTTAAAAAAGGGCCTAATAAAACCGACTCAACCCTTTCAGATAAAAAGGGGCCGGCTGTTGCCAGCCAACCCCCTTTAGTTTTTCTAAATGCGCGTTCTTGGGTAATTGAGACCCCGGTTAAGAAGCCTGATTACCCCACCCTAGCTTACGCCGGTCCTCTGTTAAAAAGTGCGTAGACCACAGCGGCAGCGATCAAACCAACCAGACCCTGTGCCCCAAGCGATCCTATAATGCCGGAGATACTGCCAATCACATCGCCTCCGACAAATGGAACCGCTTTCCCAAACATAATTTGCACAACAATTGCTAGAGCAAGTAAAGCAATGCCCGCTTCCGTTATGGTCCTAATCCATCTTGGAATTTCGTTTAACATTTTTTTCTCCTATTAAAGTTTCAGATGTGCACAACTACAACCAATTGAAAGCAGAGTTTCTTGTCAGTTGCAGACGGCCTAAAAAAACTTTACGTTTTCTCTTTCCCAAATTAGGTAAAGCAAAGGAGATCTAGAGGTTCGACCGGTGGAATTGAATTGCTTGGATAGGTTGTGTGAGAAGGTTTAGAACCTCTTTGAGGACAAGGGCAGACAGGATTTTGCCGGCTGTGAAAAAACAGCCTCACTAATGTGAGGGTTGTCGGGTGAAAATTGTATAGATCACAGCAACGGCGGCTAGGCCAACCAAACCCTGTGCCCCAAGTGCAGCTACGATTGAGGTGATGCTCCCAATCACATCGCCTCCGATGAATGGGACCACTTTCCCAAACAAAATTTGGAGAACTATTGCGAGGGCAAGCAACGCAACCCCTGCCTCCGTTAGCTTCCTGACCCATCTGATGATGTCATCAAACATTTTTAGTCTCCTAAAAAAGTTAAGAAATCGGGCAAGGCCAACAATACCAATACCTAGTATCCCGATATCAGGGTACTACACTATATTGGGGTGTCAACAAAATTCTGCACGCCTGGGCCTGCAGCGAAATTGGCCAAAAGAGTGGATTTTTGCGCTATTTGGCTCCACCCCTGCCTGCGAACAACTCACCCCAGGCATGTTGCCTGGAATGGAGAAGCTCTAAAAAAGACGGATCAAGAACCGGCAAAATCAGCTGATATTGCCTTTACTATCGATTGTATAAGTGGTGTTGCTTGAGGAATGCTTGGCTGTTGCCGAGAAGTCCTTTTCTTTACTGGCGGAAATGGCAACGTTGACGTCTTCGGACTGGCTGTAACCCTGCTGCGTAGCGGTGGCTATGGTGCAATCGCTGGAACCCGTGTTCTCTTTCCAGTGGGCATGACACGCCAGGTACAGGTTGTTCAGGTTGGCCTTGGCGTCTTTGTTGTACCTGAGCATTTTGTACTCGCCGAGTTGGGGGATAGCGATCGCTGCGAGGATACCAATAATCGTGATAATGATCAGGAATTCGATCAGGGGAAAACCTTTTTCATTTCCGGCACGAGCATTTTTTGATGACATCCTTTTGATTCTCCTTATTTGTCAAGTTGCCCGGAAAAAACCGATTTACTTCCAGGTCAAGTCAGTCCCTGAGCCGTATTTTGGAATACGGAATTTCAGGTTGGATACAGAATATTGAGAAACGCTTCAAAAGTAAATGAACTATTAAGATATTCCCGGTGAGTGAAAGATTAATTTCAGGTTGGGAAATACGTTAAAATGACCCATTATGCTGCCTGATTGAAAAAAGAATTATCGGGACAAAATTAAATAACTTGTATCCAAAGGAGCGGTCTCGGGTCCGGGGCAATCACTGAACGTGAGTGAGCGTTTGTTGTACGCAAGGGCAAGCCATGGATAAAAAGCATCGATCCAAACAGCAGATAGGAGTTTTAGGCGGAACTTTCGATCCTGTCCATCAGGGCCACCTTGGCTTGGCCCGGGAGACCCTTGAAAAGTTTGGCTTGGATCGCGTCCTTTTTATGCCTGCTTTCCGGTCCCCACACAAACCCCGTACCCCGCCCGCGCCCCCTGCGCATCGTCTGGAGATGTTGCGCCTGGCTCTTCAGAACGACCCTGCCTTGGAGGTATCGACTATCGAAATCCAGAAGGAGACTCTGTCCTACACTATCGATACGCTCAATTTTATAAAATTACAGTTTCCCGAATGCGAATTGAGCCTGATTCTAGGACGAGACAATTTAACTGATTTGGATTCGTGGAAAGATTCCCGAAAAATAATGGAGTGCTGTCATGTTCTGGTGGGATCGCGTCCGGGAGTGGAGGCATCTTCTGTGGAAGAGGCGGTGCTCGGTCTGTTCGGAGGCGATTCTCCCTACACCCCGGGTGAACCAGAGAACGGTGCACTAGAGTTTCGCCACCGTACGACCGAACGCCGTCTAGTCATCCACCAGATCACTCCTCGTGATATTTCATCGAGCATTATTCGAGACCGAATTGCGGGCGGCAAACCGGTTGGAAATTTGTTGCCACCCGAAGTTGAAATATATATTATGGGCAATCACCTTTATCAAGCTTAGCCTCAACCTTATACGGGGTGGATGAGAGATTCTTTGAGTGGCCTGCAGCGCCAGGTGGTCCAGGCCGCGGCGGACAAGCAGGCTTTTGACATTTTAGTTCTGGATTTGCGGGAACGCTCGGACCTGACGGATTATTTTGTTATCTGCAGTGGAAATTCGCGGATGCAGGTGCAGGCGATTGCCGATTCTATTCTGGACAGGGTTTATGAGTCTCACTACACGCTGTCCTCTGTGGAAGGTTATACTGCCGGGAGCTGGATCGTTTTGGACTTGATTGACGTTGTGGCGCATATTTTTCAAAAAGATATCCGCATTCAATACGACCTGGAGCGTTTATGGGGCGATGTTCCGGTGATTGAGATGGCCTGTCAGGAAATCAGCTTGGGTGAAAACTGCCATGAATGAAAAGAAACTCGCTTCATTTAGGTTGAAGCTGAACGCAATACGCGCCGATCTCATCGGCGATGTGGGTGGAAATTTCCAGTCCAGCCAGAAGGATTTAAACGAGCACATGGCCGACCTCGTCGATGAAGCCGCGCAGTCCTATTCCCGGCAACTGATGTTGAGCCTGGGGGAGCAGGAGCTGAAAAGGTTGCAGTTGGTGGAGAGCGCGCTCGAGAAAATGGACCAGGGCCAGTACGGCCATTGTTCCGAGTGCAAAAACCTCATTCCAGTAGCCAGATTGGAAGTGGTTCCGTTTACGGAACATTGCGTCGAGTGTCTCCACTCTATCGAGGAGAAAGGACAGCCGGACCAACACCGGTAGGCCCGGTTGTGTGCCGGGTTTGCGCTTTACTTCTGTTCTGGATCAAAGAGCGCAATCATCCATTACGGGGAATCGAAGGTGCCGTTTAAATCCATCGTCGTCTTTCTTTTTTTTACTCTCCTGTTAGTCTACTTCGCCTTCCTGAATCCGAACGAGGTAGATATCCATCTCACGCAGGTTCATTCCTTGCGCCTTCCAATGATCGCGTTGTTTTTCGGGTGCGTATTATTGGGCATCCTGTTCGCCGGTTTTTTGAACTGGACCCTCTCAATAAAAACATCTTTTGCAAATATAAAAGAGGTTCGACGGTACCGTCACCAGGAAAAAATCAATCAGCGTGCCGCCAAATTTTTTGAAAGGGCGGAAAATCTGACGGTCGGCGGAAGCGTTTCCAAGGCGGTCCCCATTTATGAAAAAATCCTGAAACGTTCTCCCAATCATTTGGGAGCGCTCAATCGACTGGGGAACATTTTGCGGGAGGATGGAAACCCGCAACGCGCCTTGGAGCTTCATTTAAGAGCTGTTGAAATAGTTCCCGATAACCTTGAGGTTCTCTACAGCCTGGCTGATGATTACGCCGCCATGGCGATGAACGTTGCGGAAATGGAGACCCTGGAGAAGATCCTGAAACTTGACCAGAATTCTCCCCGGCCTCTTTACCGCTTGCGGGCGACTCACTTGAAAACCGGGGACTGGGCTTTGGTGGGAGATGTTCAAAAAAAATTAATCTCTCGAATAGAGGACACAGAAGAAAAGGAAAAAGAAAAAAAGCTTCTTGGCCAGTATATCTGCAATAACGGGATGCGTTACTTCAGCAACGACAATCTCGAGGCGGCGGCTCCGGAGTTCAAACGGGCGATTCGGGAAGATGCCCAGTGCCTGTCGGCCTATATCGTGCTGGGTGATATCTACGTGAAAACGGAAAACAAAAAAGCGGCCTTAAAAACATGGAAATCAGGTTACGAAAATACCCGGTCTCCGGTATGTCTTGTGCGGATGGAAAAGCTACAACTAGAGTCGAATCAGGCGGAAGAGATGATCAGGTTTTATGAGGAAGCGATTCGAGCGTCGCAGAATTCCTACCGGGAAACACTGTGCCTGTTGTTGGGTGCCCTGTGTCTGGAACAGGACAACACCGAGGAGGCGATTCGAACCATTGAAGATAACTCAGGTTCAGAGAAGTCCCTTCTCCACTCCCTCCTTTTAGCCGAAGCCTATCGGAAACAGCGGAACGAAAAGCATTCCCAGGAAGCATTGCAGCTCGCATCCAATCAGGTGCGGAATGCCATTTTGAAATTCGAATGTGACCAGTGCGGCGGGACCCTTGCCGAATGGGCGGTAAATTGTCCGAGCTGCGGAGCTTTTGGGGGAGTCACCTGTCGGTCCGGTATTCGGGTCAGATAAAAACAGCGTCGTTACTTAGTTGGTTGCCGGGACGTCTTCGGAGGGAACGGGTTTCACCCTTCTTCCCCAAATTATAGGAAGCAGATAAGACTCCCTACGGTTAATGATCGGCATTTTCGGGTTTTAAATTTCTTCTTCGGTCTCGCTTTGCCCGTGTCTTGTCCTTTTGAAATTTTCTCCATCCTGCTACGTTGGATTTTTCTGGAATCTCGGGCTCATCAGTTTCTTCATCTTCCCAGGAAAGCGCCGGTCGTGGGGTTGGGCGCGTGAATTTGGAAGACAGTTTCGGGAAATACTTTTTCCCCATTTCAAATTCTTTGGCTGTGAGGTCCAACTCCATTTCGCATAAATCTTTTGCCACTTTAGGGAGTCGGCCAGAAAACAGGCCTTCGCCGCGCAGGCGTATTTCCTTGCCATTGACCAGCCCTGATCGCCATACATCGGGTATTCGTGGAAACCCGTAGAGCGCCCCCGCCCAGGCTCCGATTAGAACTCCCGTCTTGTTCGCTTCCTTTCCCATGTTGAGCCCGAGCGTCAAAGCCGAATTGAATCCCCTACCCTCACGCAAAACCAGAACCAGGGCCAGCGGAAATAAAGTTAAAACATATCCCTGGGTCGGATATGCTATTTTTAATTTAAGACGATCCGATGCGTTTTGGACAATCCAGCCCAGCACGTCTTCAAGCTTCAAATCCCAGCGTTCGCGAAGGCCGCGCAAAGTTTTTTCCAGCGCACCACGTTCGGGTTCTGGTGTTTCTTCCCACAGATCAGGAGCGGTTTCCTTGAATCGGGCTTCGACCTTCCTGCAAAACTCCTCGGCATCGGACACCACCTGTTTCGCGTCATTCCCGGTTAGAGGCACGTCCTGTTCCCCGGGTTCAATCAGTAGAAGCTGGGAGGCCAGGTAACCGGCAAGCGCAACGCCTGTGACCTCAGATAAATTACGGCTCATCAGCAACCCGGTTTCCACGCCCAACCGGAGTGCCGTGTCCATCCGGTTTCGGTGAAGTAGTCCTACAGGGATTCCCATCACCGAGAACACAGCGTTGGACTCGCGGTGCTCCGCGGTTCCCCCTGACGGGTGCTCAGGCAGAGAACTAACCGCTTTTCCGAACCCGGCCTCCGGGTGTCGGTAGGCCCCAAAATAATGTTCAGGTCCTCGGGTGCTCAATTGAACGAGGAGTTCGGAAATCTCCTGCGCCCCGCCTTTTTTATTTTTGAGCAGGCAATCGCCTGCGGCCAACGCACTTTGAGTTTGAGCTCCGTACAGCCCCGGCATCTTGAACCGTTTAATGCCCTTGCCGAGAAATGGACGCACATCCTTGAAGCCGTCCATCGTCCCGAACATCTGTCGCACGGTTGCGGCCTTGAGGCCTTTTATGGCCAGGCCCATGGCATCCCCGACGGCCATGCCATACCAGCTTCCTACGATCTTTTCCTTAAGCGTGCTCATAAGCCGGTTGTGCCCCGTGCATCAGACGGCGTCAAACCTCCATCAGTTCCGTCGCCCGGTCCTGCCGGGCTAAAACCATTTGAGGAGCGTGGCTCCCCATGGCTTGAAGCGCCGTAATGTAGGCGATTTCAGGATGGTTGTTGGTTTGGCTCAAATGCATCAGCACCACCTGCTTCAACCTGTCGTGGCTTACCGTTGCTAGAAGGTTCCCGCACGCTTCGTTGGACAGATGTCCGAGCTCACTTTTGATCCGTTGCTTCACCAACCAGGGATAAGGCCCCACGTCCAACATCTCAACATCGTGGTTGGATTCCACAAGTAATACGTGGGCATTTTTTAATTTTTCTCTTGCCGTCGAGGTGACCGTTCCCATATCGGTTGCGTGTCCCAGTTTCCGGTTTTTGCAACGGACTACATAGGCCACAGACTCCCGGGCATCGTGCGACGTGGCATAAGGCTCAAGCGCGAGGCCATCCACCCGTACCGGTTCTCCCGCGCGGATCAATTGGCATTGCGCAGTACGGCCCAGGGACTTTTCCCCTGCCCGCACCGTTCCTTCCGTGGCATAGAGTGGGATACCGTATCTGCGGACAAGAGGCCCGACCCCGCTCACGTGATCCGAATGTTCGTGGGTTAAAAACACCGCGTCCAGTTCATCGGCCTTTCGACCGATGGATGCCAACCGCCGCTCCAGTTCCCGGACACTCAAACCCGAATCGATGAGCACCTTCGCCCTGTCGGATTCCAGGTAGATGCAGTTTCCTTTGCTGCCGCTCGATAAAACAGAAAATTTAAAAATAGGATCACCTTTCTGAGGTCCTTCGCCGTGGAGTCATTCTGGACAAAGCGAAAGATCACCGGATTATGTAAGGGCCCCGTTAAAAGACTCGTCAGTTCTCGATTTGGGCTTTCTGCAGTGTTCCGCTGTAATCGACGTACACCACTTTCCATTCTGTAAAAATTTCCAGGGAAGGAAATTTAGGGGGAAGGTGGTTCCCCCCCCGCAGTCGCCCTAGCCAACGTGAAGGCACGCTACCCCGTGGATGACGGGTGACTAAAATAAGACCACCTGCTTCACCCCTCAAGATACCACAGAGCCCTATGTTTTTAAATGTTTTTGGGCGTTGTTGGTTGGGACTGCTGCGGGACTCGAAGGCTCACTTTGTTGCTCACAAACGGAGCCTTATTTTGTCTTTTCTAGAACGGTTTTGACCGGAGCCTCGGGAACGTCGTCCACGATCTCGATGGTACCGATGTCTTTCACCAGGACGAAACGAAGTTGGCCGTGTTCGGTTTTTTTGTCGTGGTACATCGATTGGATGACGTCACTCGGCTTCAAACCAGGCGACTCTGTGGGCAGCCCGAATTTTTCCAGCAGGGCGATGATTCTTTTGGAGACTTCGCTGGAGCACTTTCCGGTTTCTTCCGACAGCCGGGCCGCCTGCACCATGCCAATGGCGACCGCCTCTCCGTGAAGCAGGCCGGTATATCCGGTCAGGGCCTCAATTGCATGGCCAAAGGTGTGGCCGAAGTTTAGAACCATGCGGTAACGGCTTTCACGCTCGTCCGTCTCAACGACCTCGGCCTTGATGGCACAGGAGGTTTCAATGATGTACTCGAGGCAGTCGTTGTCCAGAGACAGGATGCGTGTGGCGTTCGTTTCAAGAAAAGCGAACAGCTTAGCGTCGGCGATGACGCCGTATTTGACCACCTCGGCGAGCCCGGCCCGAAACTCGTTCGGCGGCAGGGTGTGCAGGGTCTCGAGGTCGACGACCACCAGTCGGGGTTGGTAGAATGCGCCAATCATGTTTTTGCCGTGAGGATGGTTCACGGCGGTTTTTCCCCCGACACTGCTGTCCACCTGGGAGA
>CAJWLY010000012.1 GCA_913043155.1 uncultured Nitrospinaceae bacterium
CGGGCTCCTGCATCCCCGATCCGGTTGTGGTTCAAATACAGTTTGTCTAGGTTGGAAAAGCACCGGCTTTGGCACAGGATTTCTATTTCCGCGCTGCCCAGTCCATTGTCGCTGATATAAACCTGTTTGACCGCCTCCAGTTCTTTGCCGGCTTCGCACAAGAGGCGCAACTCTTCCGGACCTATATTCTTCTTTTCGAGATCTAGCAGGTCCCCCTCGGGAGTGAGGTGTGGCAGAACGGTTTGCTCCAGTTTTGATTTGACGGTTTTTTTCAACACACTTTCCCAAAATAGGGTTCGAATCTCATTAGAGGTAGGAAAAACAATCTATATAATTTTTCCCGAAAGATCAAATTTCTGGTGGGTAAATTGTGTCAAATAATAGTGGTGGAGCAGGCATCAAGTTCGGTATAAAGGACGGGTGAAAGGGTGCAGGGGCGGAACCGGGACAAAAAAGGTTTGGCTCGAAAAATTTTACACAAAGAATTCAGAATCAGCATTTTATTCTAGAGAAAGATTTCGGATGATTATTGGTATTCCCAAGGAACTCAAGTCAGATGAGTATCGGGTTTCCCTGACTCCTGCAGGTGTTCAAGATTTGGTGGCCTGCGGGCACACGGTTTTGGTGGAGGACGGGGCGGGTGAGGGAAGCGGGCTCGTCAATGGATTGTATGAGGAGCAGGGTGCCCAGATCACTGGCCGAGGCGACATTTTCTCCAAAGCGGAAATGATCGTCAAGGTTAAGGAACCGTTGCCTGAAGAAGTCGACTTGTTGAGGGAGGGGCAAATTTTGTACACGTATCTTCATCTGGCTCCGGCTCCGGAGTTGACTTGCGCGTTGCTCGACCGCAGGATCATCGGCATCGCTTACGAGACGGTGCAGTTGCCAGACAACTCGCTTCCGCTCCTTGTCCCGATGAGCGAAGTGGCGGGCAGGATGTCGGTTCACGAGGGAGCGAAATATCTGGAACGGGAAAATCGGGGGCGCGGGATTCTTCTAGGCGGAGTGCCCGGGGTGGACCCGGGCCATGTAGTTATTGTTGGCGGTGGCGTTGTAGGATCCAATGCCGCCAAGATGGCGATCGGTACCGGTGCTTCGGTAACGCTTTTGGATGTCAATCTAAACCGATTGCGCTATCTCGACGACCTCTATGGCGGGCGGTTAAAAACACTGATGTCGAACCGGGTGAACCTCATTGACTCATTGCGCACCGCGGACCTTGTTATCTGCGCGGTACTCATCCCTGGCGCGAGAGCGCCCAAACTCATCACGCGAAAAATGCTCTCTTACATGATGTCCGGATCGGTGATCGTCGATGTGGGGATCGATCAGGGAGGAGCTTTGGAAACGTCGCGCCCCACCACGCATAGCGACCCCATCTATGTGGTGGACGACGTGGTGCATTATTGTGTATCCAACATGCCTGGCGCAGTCGCACGCACTTCCACGTTTGCGTTGACCAACGCCACTTTTCCCTACGCCTTGGAATTGGCCAACAAGGGGTACCGGCAGGCTTTTAAGGAAAACCAAGAGTTGAAGAAAGGACTCAATGTGTTTAAAGGGCACGTGACGCATCCGGCGGTGGCCGAGGCCCTAAGTATGGAATGGGTCGCGCCGGACAAAGCTATGGAACAAACCTGAGGCCATCGTTTCGAAATAAAAAATCCTTTTTTTCTGAAAATTATGAAGCCGTCCAACTTTGTCCATCTTCATCTTCACACCTTTTATAGCCTGCTTGATTCATCGTTACGGCACGATGCGTTGTTTAAGCGTGCGGTGGAATATAAAATGCCCGCCGTAGCCATGACCGATCACGGCAACCTGTTTGGCGCGGTTGATTTCTACAGCAGTGCGAAGAAATACGGGCTGAAACCCATTATCGGATGCGAAGTTTATGTTGCTCCCGAAAGCCGCTTTGAGAAGAAGGATAAACATCAACTGCGAGATGCTTCCTACCACCTCATTCTCCTTGCCCAGAACGAAACGGGTTATAAGAATCTGCTGAAGCTGGTTACTGCGGGTTATCTGGAAGGATTTTATTACAAGCCGCGGATCGACAAGGAACTGCTGGCAGAGCACGCAGAGGGTTTGATTGCTCTCAGTTCCTGCGGGCGGGGCGAATTAGCCGACAACGTCAATAAGGAAAACATTCCGCGCGCAATGGAGACCGCAGATCAATACCGGGACATCATGGGGCAGGGTAACTTCTTTTTGGAACTTCAGTATCACAATATGGATTACCAAGAGAAGGTCAATAAGGAAATAATCAAGATTGCTGAAAAACTTTCCCTCCCGCTGGTGGCAACCAACAATTGCCACTACCTAGAGCGCAAGGACTTCCGCGCCCATGAAATTTTGCTCTGCCTGCAGACGGGCAAGACCATCAGTGACCAGTATCGTATGCGTTATCCTTCCGATGAGTATTATTTCAAGTCGCCCGAGGAAATGATGCAGATCTTCCGAGAGGTTCCCGAGGCAATTGAGAACACGGTGAAGATTGCAGAGCGATGCGATCTCAACATGGACTTCGACCAACTTAATTTTCCGGAATACCCTCTTCCTAAAAATTTTACACTTGATTCCTACCTGGAGGAGCAGGCAAAGGAAGGGTTAAAAGCGCGGTTTCAGGAAATGACCCGCTATGGGGTTGAGTACGATGCTGACCTGTATCAAGAACGGTTGCGGGGAGAGCTGGGTATCATCCAGCACATGGGGTATCCCGGTTACTTTCTGATCGTGTGGGATTTTATAGGCTATGCGCGCAAAGGTGGGGTGCCTGTAGGGCCGGGACGCGGTTCGGCTGCGGGAAGCCTGGTGGCCTATGCCCTTCGCATTACTGATATTGATCCGCTCAAATACGATCTTCTCTTTGAACGTTTTCTGAATCCGGAGCGCGTAAGCATGCCCGATATCGACATCGACTTCTGCATGGACAAGCGCGAAGATGTTATCAAGTATGTCACAGAGAAGTACGGGGGCAGTCAAAACGTGAGTCAGATCATTACGTTCGGAAGCATGAATGCAAAGGGAGTTCTACGTGATGTGGGACGTGTTCTAGATATGTCTTATGGAGAGGTGGATAAGCTTGCCAAGCTAGTTCCCAATCGACTGGGCATTACTCTGGGCGAGGCCTTCAGGGACGAACCCCGGTTCGGCACGCTGAAAAAGGAAGACGGCAAAGTGGCCGAATTGCTTGACATCGCCGTGAACCTTGAAGGTTTGCCGCGGCATTGTTCCACCCATGCGGCAGGGGTAGTAATCTCATCCAAGCCGCTGACAAGTTTTCTTCCTCTATACAAGTTCCCCAGCAAGGGAAAGGGTGAAGCGGATGAGGTTGTGACTCAGTATTCCATGGGAAGTGTCGAAAAACTGGGCTTGTTGAAGATGGATTTTCTGGGGCTTAAAACCCTTACAGTAATCGATAATGCGGTTCGCCTCATCATGGAGTCCGAGGGAGTCGACTTGGATATGGAGGCAATCGCGATGGACGACCCGGAAACCTACAAGCTCCTCGGCGAGGTACGCACTCTGGGCGTGTTTCAACTGGAAAGTTCCGGGATGCGTGACCTTCTCAAGAAGATGAAACCCGACTGCTTTGCGGACATCATCGCGTTGCTTGCACTATACCGACCAGGGCCACTGGAGAGCGGGATGGTGGACGATTACATCAAACGCAGGCACGGTACACTCAAAGAAAAATACGACTTGCCCCAATTGGAGAACATTCTCAGGGAAACTCACGGGGTTATTCTTTATCAGGAGCAGGTGATGAGAATTGCCAGCACGCTTGCCGGATTTAGCTTGGGCGATGCAGATCTCCTGCGCCGGGCGATGGGCAAAAAGAAACCGGAGGAAATGGAGGCCCAGCGCGAGAAGTTCATGAGCGGCGCTGATGAGAAACAGATCAATCTAAAAAAAGCAAAAAAGATTTTTGACCTCATGGAGAAATTTGCTGGGTATGGATTTAATAAGTCGCACAGTACCGCCTATGCCTTGGTTTCTTATCGCACGGCTTACCTCAAGGCCCACTATCCATTGCAGTTTTTTGGGGCCCTTATAACAGCCGATATGGACAATACGGATAAGGTCATTCGTTACATCAACGATTGTCGGGAAATGGAAATCAAGGTCCTGCCTCCGGATGTAAACGAAAGTGTGAATGATTTCACCATTTCACACGATCACCTCTTGTTCGGACTCGGGGCGATTAAGAACGTTGGGTCAGCTGCGATCGATTCCATCATCGAAACCCGCGAGGAGGTGAAGCGGTTCAGCTCGTTCAGGGAGTTTTGTGGAAGCATCGACTTGCGGAAGGTCAACCGCCGAATGATCGAAAGCCTCATTAAAAGTGGAGCCTGCGATTCTCTGAATCAAAGCCGAAGCACCATGATGAACGATCTTCAAACCGCCATGGAAATAGGACAGGCTAAACAGCGTGACCGGCAACTCGGACAGAGCAGTATGTTTGAAACCTTTGAGGAAGAGATTAACGCGGAACCACAAGACAAGTCGGTCGAAGAATGGACGGATCAAGAACGGTTGTGTTTTGAAAAAGAGTCTATTGGGTTTTATGTGACGGGACACCCACTCAACAGTTTCGCTAATGATATCGCTTGGTTTACTGATGCTTCCTCTGCGAGTATATTGGAAAATGGTACGGGGAAGGACGTAAGTATAGCGGGTATTCCCATCAAAGTTTCACCGAAAACCACTAAAAAAGGTGACAGGATGGCCATTGTCTCCCTGGAGGATCTAAAGGGATCGATCGATGTTATCATCTGGCCGGAAACCTACGCTGCCACGGAAAACTTATTATTGAAGGAAGAGCCGCTGCTGGTTAAAGGAAGCGTGGACTCCGACGGCAACCTGCCTAAAGTGATCGCAAAAGAAATCTGCCTACTCTCTCAGGCGAAAGAATTTTGGAAAGGTAAAGTGCATATCCATTTCCGTACACCTGGGCTGGAAAAAGATACGCTGAAAACCATCCGCGGGATTCTATCCACCCATAAAGGGAACAATGAAATTTTCCTTGAGTTTTTATTTCCTGACAGTAAGGTCCGTGTTGTGTCGGCCGATCCGGAGTTGAAGGTTCAGCCGTCGGACGAGATCATTCGCGAAATCGAAGCTGTACTGGGCGAGGATTCGATCCGGTTTGAATAAGGGGCCATAATCGGGGCAGGTGTGTTTAATTCGCTTTCAGGTTATTTGTTTAGTTTGTGCGTAAAGGTCTACCGAATCGCAAGTGGAAAAAAAGAGAGTAATAATTTCTCCGCTTGAGCCGATCACTTTCAGCGGCCTAGTCGGTTGGTAGCGTGGCTATGTTTTTTTATAGGGTTGGTCTTGATTGTGAGATAATGCCGCGCTTAGATGCTTCATTCAATAGGTACGTTTTGGGCTTGGACTGGACTCGACAGGAACTCTTATGGATTCAACTGTGATTGAAGAAATTGAAAGGGGAAAAGCCTTTAAGGATCGATTGGCTAATGGGTTGACGGTGGTGACGGTCGAACAGCCTCATATCCACTCTCTGGAGTTGGCTATATTCGTGCGTTCCGGGTTAAGGTTCGAGAATAAAAAAAATAATGGTGTCTCACACTTTCTCGAACACATGCTGTTCCGAGGCAACTCGTCTTACCCCAATTCCTTCCAACTTAACCGCGAGTTCGAGAGTATTGGGCGTGACCTTCGCGCTTCGACTATGAGTGATTATACGTATTATGGATTCAGTCCACACGTGTCTAATTTGGCGCGGGCGATGGAGTTGTTTGCCATTTTTTTTATCGAACCCACTTTCCCAGAAATCGAACTGGAGCGGGGTATCATCCTTGAGGAATGTCTGGAAGATTTGAACGAGCAGGGGGTGGATGTGGACATCAATAACCTTGCTTGTAAACTTTTATACAAGGACGACATGCTTGCTTGTCCAACCATCGGTACCGAGGATACGATCCGTGAGGTTACCGTGGAAATGTTACGGGAACATTTCCGAACTTTTTATGTCCCCGGAAATATGGTTTTGGCTGGGGCTGGGCGCGTTGACCACGATGTGTTTCTGAAACTAGCTTCGAAACATTTTTCAAATCTGGCGGAAGGAGGACGTGTTATTTCCAACGGTCATTTTGAGGGGAGTTTAGATGAAACTCAGAGCCAGCCAGAGGTATTATTTCAGCACGATTCCGACAGTCAGGTCCAGTTGCAGATTTGCTTTCGATCGGTTTCCTACAATCATCCGGATTATTTCGTCGTAAATTTAATTGCACGTATTTTTGATGATGGTGTCACCTCTCGCCTGCAAAAAATTCTTCGGGAGGAGCGCGGGTTGGTTTACTCGGTTGAATGTCGTGCTACTAGCCTTCCTGATACGGGTACCCTCGATTTTGACGTTTCCGTCCGTTCCGAAAAAGTTGTGGAAGTGACCAAGATTCTTTTGGGAGAGGTTAAAACCTTGGTGGGGAGCGGAGCGGAAGATGAGGAACTGGACTGCATCAAGCGGCGGTATGGATACGATCTGGACTATGAGCCGGACGATCCGTATAAGCAGATCATGCGTTATGGGTTTTGCCACCTTTATTCTAGGGAATATTCTGCCGAAGAGGAACGCGAGAGCATCGGCCGAATCACGGCTCAGGATATTCAGAGAGTGGCGAGGAAAATTTTTATTCCAGAAAACCTCAATTTTGTACTTGTCGGACCGCATATTCCCCAACTAAAAAAAGAACTGGAAGATATTGTTCGAAACTTTTAATCTTCTGCGCGGACCTTTCTCTTTAAAAAAATGAATAAGAATCGACGGATTTGCGGTTGTTCTTTTCGCGTTCGGGTGAGCTTTTTTCTGCTGACTTGGTTGTTAGGTGTTTTAGGGTGCGGATCTGGCGGAATGGCGCTTTGTCTTGAAAATGGAGAGTGTAAAACTGCTCTCGACGTGGTTGAGGTGTCAGGCGAGATCCCTATTGATCCCAATGCTTCCTTCTGGAACCAGGTGACTCTTCCGCCGGTTACTGTAGAGCTCGACCCTCAGATGATTACCAATCCAAAGTGGCCCGACCCATCCGTTAAAACGGTCCGGATAAAAGTTGCGCGTAACGGTACGGAGATTGCCATTTTTCTCGAGTGGGGCGACTCCAGTATGGAGACGGAAATTGAGGTATCAGCCATTCATACCGATCAAGCCGCGGTGATGTTTCCATTGAATCCTGAAGCTGAGCTTCCACCGATTACGATGGGTGGAGAAAATCATCCGGTCAACATATGGCAGTGGAAGGCGGTCTGGCAACCGTCCCTGAAGGCAAAGAAAAAGCACAGTTTGAACGACGCTAGAGTTGCACTCGCTGCTAATCCGCGCCGGTCACCGGTTGAAGATTTAAATGCTGAAGGATTCAGCACGCTCACCACCCAAGACGAGCAGGATGTTTTTGGGGGCGGCTCATGGGAAAAAGAAACATGGCGTGTTGTTTTCAAAAGAGCTTTAATCAGCCCTGACAATGCCGATGTTCAATTCCGTTCATCGGTGCCTATGGCGGTAGCGGTTTGGAACGGCGGGAATGGCGAGCGTAATGGACAAAAAGGCCTTGCTGGATGGATTCTCCTGAGGTTTGCTTAAAGAAGATATTTAATCTTGTCCTATCCCAGCCCGACTGATTTTTGCCACAAGTTGGATATGTCTGTCCTGTATGATGGGTGAAAACTATTTCTTTTGGACCCGGGACGAATTAATGCCTGGATTTTTTTCGGGTTTGTATGGTGTTAGTGAACCGTCCCGCCAGCTTTCTGTTCCAAGTGGGCTTTGAAGCCGGCAAATGTTTCAAGCAAAGAGGATCCTACTTTTTTTTTCAGTTGGTCTGGCACCCAATTGATTTTATCCACTGGCCAGTCCTCTACCCGATGGATGTCCAGTCCCGCTTCTTTATACGGTCCCTCCAAAGATTCTTCCAGACCATACACGATTGCGTTTTTGTAGACATCTTGATACAGCCCCTCGATCATTTTTGGGTCGTGGAGGCCTCCCAGAAACTTTTTGAGCAAGTTCGTCATGATGGGTTCGGCGTGCTCCAGGAAGTCGGATGTTAAAGCGTTTTGGAGTGTGTAGTAAATGATGAGAACATCTTGCAGGAGGAACTTATATTCCTCCAATGAAGTTTTTGGTTGATAGCGCCGATTGAGGTCCAGCAATTCCTTTATGACCTTGATATTTCGAATGGTGTCATAGATTACGGAATCTTCCCAAGTGGCTTTGTTCCAGACAAAAAATGCGCGTAGGAACTTAACCCGATTGTTTTGCTCCCACATCTGGAGCGCCGTGGTTGGAAGCTGGCTATTAGAGTAAGGGATGGTTTCTCCCCAGCGGGGATTGACGAAATTCAAATTATACCTGGCAAACGTTTTGCTGAAGGTTTGATGGTACAAGACCATCAGCCTTTCGAAGTTTTCCTCGGTATCCAGTGGGCTGTTCTGCGGGAGGTTTACAAGGCAATAAAGGCGCACAATGTTTGTGCGTGCTTTCCCCATTTCGTTTGCAACCAGATAGGATCCGCCCCACATTCCCGAAGTAATAGAAATGTCCGCTTTCAATTCCTCGGTTAATTTTCGGGAGATCTTATGCGCGATGACCTTGTAGATTTCATTGATGTGATAAAGGTTGAATTTACCATCCTCGTGGAACAGACTTTCGGGAAGTTTCGGGGCTTCTGTTATCATTTGGGTGGAATATTATTTATCGGTGACAGCGCCAATGGACGCGGAGGAAACGAGCCTTGCGTATTTCGCCAATACGCCTCGCTTATATTTTATGGCAGTTGGTTTCCATAGTTCCTTTCTTTTTCGAATCACGTCATCAGTGAGATGGACTTCGAGCGTATGCTGTTCGATGTCGATAACGATGGTGTCGCCTTCTTCGACCAACCCGAGCATTCCGCCAACTTGAGCCTCCGGCGCGACATGCCCGACAACCAGCCCGTGAGTTCCTCCGGAGAACCGGCCATCGGTGATAAGTCCGACTTTTTCACCGAGTCCTTTGCCGACCAGCGCCGAGGTAGGGGCCAGCATTTCCCGCATTCCGGGACCGCCTTTCGGTCCTTCATAACGGATGATTAGCATGTCCCCTTCTTGGATTTGATCGTTGATGATCGCTTCTAGGCACTCTTCTTCGGAGTTAAAAACACGTGCCGGTCCTTCCATGCGCCGGGTTTTGATACCGGAAACTTTTGCTACTGACCCCTCCGGACTCAGGTTGCCTTTTAGAATGACAAGGTGGCCCTGCGGGGAAATGGGTTTCTCAACGGGCCAGATCACTTGTTGATCGGGTTGAGGGTTGCTGGGTATGTTTTCAAGGTTCTCCGCTACGGTTTTCCCGGTGACGGTTAGACAGTCTCCATACAGAAGGCCTTGGTTGAGTAACATTTTCATGACTTGTGGAATACCTCCCGCATGGTGTAGGTCGACGGTTACAAATTTCCCCGATGGTTTTAAATCGCAGAAATGCGGAACTTTTTTTCGGATGGTTTCGAAGTCATCGATAGTCAATCCCAAATCCATGTAATGCGCGATGGCAAGTAAATGGAGGACGGCGTTCGTGGAGCCGCCCACGGCCATCACGACAGCGATTGCATTTTCAAAAGCATCGCGTGTCAGGATTTTTTTTGGGGTAATGTTTTTTTCCAGTAAGGGGAAGAGGGCTAGAGCGCTTTGCCGGGTATTGAGTTCTTTCTCCTTATCTTCACTGGCCATTGTTGAGCTATAAGGCAGACTCATACCGAGCGCTTCGATGGCGGAGGACATGGTGTTTGCCGTGTACATTCCTCCGCACGAACCGAATCCGGGGCAGGCATTTTTTTCGATACTAATCAATTCATCGCGGGTGATGGCACCGGAACTGAACTGACCTACCGCCTCAAAGGCACTGACAATTGTTAGATCTTGTCCGTCAAGATGACCGGGCTTGATAGTTCCTCCATAGACGAAGATGCTCGGGATGTCCAGTCGTGCCATAGCTATGAGTGCTCCGGGCATGTTTTTATCACAACCGCCAACGCATATGACAGCATCCATATTGGCTCCCCGGCAAACCGCTTCGATAGAATCGGCAATGACTTCGCGACTGACCAGCGAACATTTCATACCTTCCGTGCCCATGGAAATGCCATCGCTGATGGTGATGGTGCCGAACATCTGTGGCATTCCGCCCGCGGCCCGAATCTCCGCTATGGCGACTTCGGCAAGTTTTCCCAACCCAGCGTTGCACGGGGTAATGTCGCTTTGGCCGTTAGCAACGCCAATGATGGGTTTATCAAAATCTTCATCAGTGAAACCGACGGCACGAAGCATAGAGCGGTTGGGTGCGCGTCTGTCACCTTGTGTGACCACACGGCTTTTACGATTTAAACCGGACTGTACCTCTTCTACCATTACAGGCTCCTTGTTGTTCTGAACGTGGCCTCTCCAAATGAAGAGGGCGAGTGGGGGTTGGGTCGCATATCTTATAACGTGAGATCGTTATTTTAAACAATTTATTGCATTAAATGTCCGAAACCCACTCTAGGGTCGGGGGACAAAGGTATCCCGAAGAACCTTCAGCATGAATAACTGCATAGTACTGCGTGGAGGATGCCGGAATCACCTCGACTTCGCCGGCATGGACACAGATTTTATGCCGGAAAGGGATCAGAGGTGTTTTTCGGTCACCCTGCCAGGTTTTTTGTTCGGACCCTTGAATTTGAAGAAAGCGGGGGAGGCGATACACACGCTGGGCATACAAATAATCGAGCCGCAACAGATCCAGAGTGGCAGGGTCGGCATCGAGGCGAAACGTGTCATGCAAAATTCGGTATTGATCGTCCAGTGAGTGGGATTGGTTGAGGATATTTTTCGACTCCATATGCTCGAGCAGGCTATTGAATATTGCTACAGGAGAATGCTCCCTGAACAGTTGCCGAATGGAAAAATGAAACCGCTTTGAGTTATAAAATAGATCGAAAACCTCCTCGAATTTTTTCAGATAAATGACCTGGTTAGCGGAAAGGTCCGCGTTTGAAATGAACTCATAAGGTGGAGTCGACTGAAATTGGTACCGGTGACGCTCGATAAGATTTCGAATGGGTGCGCCGGGAAGAAATTTCAGGAATCCAAGTTGCAACTTGTGTGGGTGTAATGCGCACACTTCCTCGAAGGATTTTAGGGTATCGTCTAGAGTTTCCCCCGGCAGGCCGAAAATCAGGTCGCAGTGGACATGGACCCGGTGCGCTCGGATCAGCCGGTCGATTGCCGAAAACAATTTACCGTTGTCCTGCCTTCTCTGAATTGTTTCCTGAGTGGAGGGAGCCGTGGTCTGGATACCGATTTCAAACTGAAACATCCCTTCGGGCACCGTGTCCAGAAACTCAAGAAGGTCGTTATTCATAAGGTCTCCAACGACCTCAAAGTGAAATGAAGCGCCACGAAACTGCGAAAGCCAGTTCATTAATTCCTTCATACGGGTGGGTCGCAGGTTGAAGGTGCGGTCGACAAATTTAATTTTTGTGACTCCCCCGCCGAGTAACAGTTCGATCTGGCTTCGAGTGGTTTCGTCGTCGAAGTAGCGCACAGACAGGTCAAGAGCTGAAAGGCAGAAGGAGCAAAGGTAGGGACATCCTCGGGAAGTTTCCAGGTATACCAGCCGATTTTTAAGTTGTGGAAGATCGGCCTGGATATAGGGTGGAGTTAATTCCGGGGCATCGGTTCCATAGGTGCTCCAGCGGTTTAGGGATTCCTGGGAAGGGGATTCACCACGTTGATGGCAGTCGAGGAACTCGAGCCATTTTATTTCTCCTTCTCCGCCGATGACAGTATATTGATCGGTCGAAGGTGTATTGAAAGAGACTTCGGGCCCACCCACCACGATCGTAAGTGACGGATCCTGTATTTTCAACCGTTCGATAAGTTCAAAGCTCTGCCTTCTGTTCCATATGTATATACTGATTCCTAGGACTTCTGGCTTGCGGCGCAGGATTTCTGCTGCGACTTTCCACACGGGCTGATTGATGACAAATTCCTGAATCCATACGTTCCTGTATCCAGCCCGTTTCGCCGTGTTACGGAGGTAACGTATGCTCAGCGACGAATGAATAAACTTTGCATTAAGGGTTATGAGTCCGATAGATCGTTTCATAAAACAATCTTTTATTCAGTATGTTGGGAGATGTTTTTATGATCACATGGTACCCCTCTTGGAGGGTAAATTAAAGAAGGTATAAATTCTTTCAAGATATTTGAAAAATAGAGCGGATTATTTTTTCTGGCAGTTTTTGCAAAAGAAGGTGGAGCGTCCGGATTGTGTGAGGCGCTTGATAAGAGAGGTGCAGATGGGGCAAGGTAGGTTCTCTCTCCCATAAACTGCGAGACTAAGTTTATAGTATCCTTGGCTCCCGTCGGTGCTGTGGAAGTCACGCAGGGTGGTACCACCAGATGCGATACTTTGTTTGAGGATTTTGCGTAAGGACGACAACAACTTTTTCCATTGAGGAGAGGACATACGGCGGACGGGATATTTGGGGTGAATACCCGCTCTGAAAAGAGCTTCGCAGGCGTAGATATTTCCTATTCCCGCCAGGCGGTGGGCGTCCATTAGAAAGGTTTTTATTGAAGCCCTGAAGCAGTTTGCGGCTATTTCTTCCATTTTTTTTGGGGTGGTTCCTGTATCTAGCGCGTCGGGACCGAGTTTGTCCAACAGAGGATGTCCCTGTCCTTGAGGGGCCCACAGAAGACAACCGAATCGGCGTGGATCGATAAAATGAAGAAATGTGTCCGGTTCGAACCAAAAGACCGCATGGGTGTGCTTTTCCACAACTTTCATAGAGGGTTGTTGGATGAAGCGTCCGCTCATTCCCAGATGTATGAGCAAAGCACCCTCAGAGACATGGAGAAGCAGGTATTTCCCCTGACGCGTTAGCCGGGAGGTGGTCTGATGGAGAAGGCCTCGGCGCAGTTCCTCCCGAGGAATGGGGAAACGCAGGTCTTTTCTTAAAAAGCGTAGGTCCAGGAGGCGATGGTTTTGAACCAGTGGTGCGAGCGCCCTCTTCAGGGTTTCGACTTCGGGGAGTTCGGGCATGAAGGCAGATTGATCCCGGGACTCAGGGGCGAAAGGGAACTGGAATCATGGTGTCATCCTCCGGATGTTTTGACGGAAGAAGGGTCCTCTTTTTTTCTCGTTTTCTTCTTTTTCTTATCCGTTGATTTTTTGCCGTCTCCGGCGGGTTTTTTGGAGATCACTACTTGGGCCGGACGCAGCACGCGGTTGTTGAGTTGATATCCCTTGATAAACTGACGAATAACGGTACTCTCCTCATGTTCCCCCGATTCTTCTTGGGTCATTACATCATGGACTGAAGGGTTGAATTTTTCTCCCACCGCCTTGATTGGCGTGACGTTCTCTTTTTTTAGAAAAGATTCGAATTGATCAAGGATCATTTTGATCCCTTGTTTCAAGGTTTCCACATTGGTCGAGGGGGCTTCAAGCGCGCGCTCCAGATTGTCAAAAATGGGAACCAGTTGTTTGAATAGTCGCTCGTTAGCAAACTGAAGAAACTCTTTCTTTTCGCGTTCCATTCGTTTTCTAAAATTATCTGTTTCGGCCTGTAGGCGAGCAAACCGGTCTTTCTCTGCGGTAAGTTCCTCTTCTTTTTCCTTCAATGCACCCTGAGGTGATTTCAGAGGATCACCAGCGATTGCTTCTGTCTCTTCTTCGCTTACTTCCGTGGTAACTGAATCGCTTTGCGCGTCGCTGGGATCATTGGTTATTTTTTCTTCGTTTGGTAAAGGTTCTTGCGCGCTCATAAATTTTTATGGAACTCCTTTTTTCTTTCCGATAGCAGTTCTGAAACTTTTCGAGCAGTATGGTTTACGACTGAAATGACTTTCGTGTAGTCCATTCGCTTCGGGCCAAATGCGGCGATGGTTCCCATGCTATTACCATCGAGTTCGTAATTTTTTGCGATCAGGCTGCATCCGGTCATTTCCTCTTCAATATTTTCTTCTCCGATGAAAATGGTTAACCCGTCTTGTTGTAAGCAAAGGTCCAAAAGGTTAATCAGCTTGGTTTTTTCTTCCAGAGTTTTGAACAGGGCTTTAATTTTCTCGAGATCGCCGGCGAACTCCGGGTGATCAAGAAAATTTAAAGCTCCTTCCACGAGTAGCTCTCCACCTTTCTCCTCTTCGCCAAAAACCTGCGTGGAAAGCTCCATGGCTCGCTTCATAAGTTGATCGTAGTGTTCTCGCTCGTTCCGGATGCGGTGAAGCAGTTCCCGGCGAATGGTCCTGATGGTTTTACCACTGAATTCTTCATTAAGGAATTTTGATATGGAGGCCAGCTGGTCTTGGGTTATATCTTTTTCGATGGGGATGATTTTATTTTGCAGGATCCCTAACTCCGAATAAAATACGGCTAGCGCTTCTCTTTGTCCCACCTTGATGAAGTCGATGTGCTTGAACCGGGTATTGGAAAAACCGGGCAGCATAACCAATCCGGTCTGGTGCAAGTTCTCAGATAGTTGGCTGCAGGCTGATTCTAAAACCCCGTCAAAGCCCTGAGTCTTGGAAATGCGGTCAGGCTCGTGAGAAACTTCCACCTCAGATAAGTCTGGAAGGCTCATGAGATGATTTACGAAAAAACGGTAGCCCTGATCGGTCGGAATCCGGCCGGCGGAAGCATGAGGCCGGTGCAGGTAACCCAGACCTTCTAGATCCGACATGACGTTACGGATGGTTGCTGGGCTTAGTTTCTGGAAATGTTTTCTAGCTAGGGTCCGCGAACCGACCGGTTCGGCCTCCTCAATATGGTCTCGGATAAGCTCCACTAGAATTGATTGGCTTCTTTGATCCAGTATGGGATTCATGGGTTTTGCTATAAGGCAGTAAAAAAGATGTGTTATCAACAAAGAGTTATAAACAAATTATCAATAGGGAAATTGGTTGTCAATATCCTTGGGGGACTGGTCGGCGGGTTGGCGGAAAAGGGGGCCCTAGCAGCGGTTTTTTTGCCGTCCAGTAAAATCATGGAAAATTTTACATGTGAGAGTAGAAAAAAACACTTTAACGTCCCAAAACTTTTTAATTATCAAGAATTCTAGGGTTTAAAAAAATATTTTCAAACTAGTTGCTGTAATTATTATTTTTCGAAACACATATTGGCTTCATAAAAAAAGAAAGAGTAGGGTGTCAGGTTTTTTTTGGCAGGGATCAACCGGGAACAATTTGTGTTCCGATCCCTTCTTCGGTGAGCAGTTCGAGGAGGAGGGCGTGCTTGACGCGTCCGTCGATGATATGGGTTTTGCGCACGCCTAACTTAAGAGCGTCGAGACAGCAGGTGACCTTGGGAAGCATCCCGCCGTGGATGACTCCCGATTTGATCAACTTATTCGCTTCCTTGCGTGTGAGTTCCGAAATGAGTTTTTTGTTTTTGCGCTGGACGCCTTCAGTATCTGTCATCAAAATCAGTTTTTCAGCCTTGAGTGCCGAGGCAATTTCGGCAGCGACGAAGTCGGCATTGATGTTCAAGGTTTCTCCTTCAGTTCCTTTTCCGGTGGGGGCGATGACCGGGATGAACCCGTTTTGATCAAGGACTTCGAGTATTTTCGGGTTAACTTTGGTGATTTCTCCGACCAATCCCATATCGATAATCTCGGGTCGGTCGGTCTCCGGCGAGTGTTTGACCCGTTTGTGCCGCTTGGCATGAATAAGGTCACCGTCTTTTCCTGAAATACCTACGGGGTTGACGCCATGGCGGTCGATGAGAGAGACGATTTCCTTATTGACCTTTCCGCCGAGCACCATTTCCACCACATCGATCATTTCTTTATTGGTGATACGTTGCCCGTCGACGAATTCGGACTGGATTCCGAGTGAGTCGAGTGTTTTGCCAATCTGGGGGCCGCCGCCATGGACAATCACAGGGTTGATGCCGATGTATTTCATCATGGACACATCTTGGGCGAAGCTTTCCTTTAACTTATCTGAAACCATGGCATTGCCGCCGTATTTGATGACGACGGTTTTCCCGTAGAAGGTTTTGATAAAAGGCAAAGCTTCGAGTAGGGTCTCGGCCTTCCGGATTTGTTTTTTCATGGCTGGGTCACAGGATATAACGGCTGAGGTCTTCGTCTTGGACGATGTCCTCGAGTTTTTTTCGAACCTTTACGGCGTCGAGTTTAAGGGTTTGTCCGGAAAGGTCGGGTGCATCGAAGGAGATGTCTTCAAGTAATTTTTCAATGATGGTCTGCAGTCGGCGTGCTCCGATGTTTTCTGTGCGCTCGTTGACCGTGGCTGACATCTGCGCAATTTCGCGTATAGCGTCTTCGGTGAACTCCAGCGTCACTTTTTCGGTATTCAGCAGTGCGATGTACTGTTTGACCAGCGCGTTGTCGGGTTCCGTGAGAATGCGGACAAAGTCGTCTTTCGTGAGTGAGTCGAGTTCGACGCGAATAGGAAACCGTCCTTGAAACTCTGGAATAAGGTCAGAGGGTTTCGACGAATGAAACGCTCCTGCTGCGATGAACAGGATGTGGTCGGTTTTGACGATGCCGTAACGGGTGTTGATGGAGGATCCTTCGACGATGGGTAACAGGTCGCGTTGAACGCCTTCACGGGAAACATCCGGGCCCTGTGTTCCCTGGCGGCCAGCAATTTTATCGATTTCATCGATGAAGATGATGCCACTCTGTTCCGTTCGTTCCAGCGCTTCCTGCGTCGCTTTATCATGGTCGATCAGTTTCTCTGCTTCCTGACGGCAAAGCACCTTGAAGGCATCGGGAACTTTCATTTTTTTTTGTTTGGTTTTTTTTGGCATGAGAGAACCGAGCATATCCTTGATGTTGTTTCCCATATCTTCCATGCCGGCGCCAAAGACCTCAACCGCGGGACTGGATTTTTCCTGGGTTTCCACTTCAACCATGCGTTCGTCGAAGCGACCCTCCTTGAGGTATTGCGAAAATTTTTCCCGCGTGTTGTCGTAATGCTGTTTTCCTAACTCGTCCATGCCCGGATCGTCCTGTGGGCGGCTGTGTCCTGGAGGTGGAGGTAGAAGCAGGTCGATTAATTTTTCTTCTGCGAGCGTCCGGGCTTTTTCTTGGACTTCTTTTTCCATTTCCACTTGAACCATGTTTTTGCTGAGTTCGACCAGATCGCGGACCATGGACTCAACGTCACGTCCCACATAACCGACCTCGGTATATTTGGAGGCTTCGACTTTTATGAAGGGCGATTTGGCGAGCCGGGCCAGACGCCTGGCGATCTCGGTTTTGCCGACGCCCGTGGGCCCGATCATGAGGATATTTTTGGGGGCGACTTCGTCGCGGATGTCCTCGACCAACTGCTGGCTTCGCCATCGGTTGCGCAGAGCAATCGCCACAGCCCGCTTGGCCTTGTTTTGTCCTACAATAAATTTATCCAGCTCTGCTACGATTTCTTTCGGAGTCAGAGATGCAATAAAATCTTTCCGCGAAACCGGTTGGTCCAGAGTGCTGGCGGTCTGGGTACTCATTACTTATAATTCCTCGATGGTGAGGTTGGAGTTGGTGTAAACGCAGACTGACTGGGCGATGTCCATAGCCTCTTCAACGATTTCGCGCGCATTGAG